>RPPD01000084.1 GCA_003818675.1 Spirochaetaceae bacterium | reverse complement strand
TGGCTCTGTATGGTCGGTTCAAAAGACAAACTTAAGTAGACGGAATATCCATGGATAAGGCAAATAAGAAAAAACCACCTTTTCAAAACAAGTGAAAATCAGTGCATTTTCAACGATTTCATTTGTTGAAATGTGCCGATGTATAAATTAGAATAGAGGTGGTATGAAAATACGCTCAAAGATCACCCTTGTCGTCATTCCTATCCTTGTACTCACACTCGGCATCTCAGGGGTATGGGCATATTTTTCAGCTACATCCGGGATTACAAAAATCGCAAACTCGTTTTTGACATTCAAGGTAGAGAACATGAAAAAAGCCGCTGAGAGCCAATGGGCTTTATTGGTGGATTCCAGCCTCACTGGCGATGCACGAATGATAGCAGCGGCCAAGAGTGGCGTTTCTTCGCATGCGATCGACATCATGAGAAGCCGCACAGAACTCATCCTGGCATTCGACAAAGAACTCAATATCGCAATGAAGACCAATGAAGTTACAGTTCTGGATAATGAGAAGCAGTTTCTTACAGAGCTGTTTACTTCAAAGCCTCAGGGACTTTTCACCTTCATCTTGGGAGGCATTGAACGGGTAGGCATGGGTTTCGCTTTTGAACCATTCGGGTGGTTTGTGCTCGTGACAGAACAAAAGTCGGTTTTTTACGAAAAGGTAAACCAGATATCATGGCAGACAGGAGCAATGCTCGCCATTTCTATCATTCTCGCTGTTGTGATCCTGTTTATTGTAACACAGATACTCACAAGCCCGCTGGTGCGCGTGGTCACGGCCATGAAGGAGATCATCTCGGACACGGACCTGTCCAGACGTGTACAGGTTGAATACCAGGACGAGACTGGCGAACTCGCCCACACGTTTAACATCATGGTGGAGCAGCTCCAGAAGTCTGACCGCCAGATCAGGAAATTCGCCCTTGAAGCAGTACTTGCCCAAAAGCGTGAGACTAAGATCAGAAACATCTTCCAAAAGTACGTGCCAAAGGACATCATTGACAAATACTTCGAAAACCCGGAATCAATGCTGGTTGGCGACATGCGTGTTCTTTCCATCCTTTTTTCAGATATACGTGATTTTACAACCATTTCGGAGAAGCTGTCGCCTGATGAGATTGTCAATTCGCTCAACCGGTATTTTTCAATTATGGTTGACGTGATCCTCAATAGGAACGGCATTGTGGACAAATACATTGGTGACGCGATCATGGCCTTCTTTGGCGCACCAGTCAAACACGAGGATGATGCCCTTCAGTCTGTGATGGCAGGAATTGAAATGACTGAGAAGGTTGTGGATTTTAACCGCACTCAGGTCAAACTCAAGAAGCCGGAGTTCAAGATAGGCGTGGGTATAAACTACGGGTTCGTAACAGTCGGAAACATTGGTACAGAGAAAAAAATGGACTACACAGTCATTGGCGAAATGGTGAATCTCGCATCAAGGCTTGAGGGTCTTACGAAGTATTACCATCAGGAACTCCTTATATCAGAAAGCCTTCAGAGAAGGGTATCCAACAAATATCTTTGCAGGGAAATTGACTGTGTGGCTGTCAAGGGGAGCGCCAAGGGCATGAAAATTTATTACACAAAGAGGGAGCCCACAGCTCTTGAAAAAGAAGCCTGGGAGATTCACAACAACACATTGCCGCTGTACTATAAGGGCGATTTTATTGGCGCTGCCAGTGGTTTTTCAAATGTCCAGAAGATTCTGCCAGGAGATTATCCTTCCAGGATGTTCATGGAAGAAAGCGTAAGATATCAAAAAAATCCGCCAAAAGACTGGATAGGCATCCGAAAAATGGATACAAAATGACCAGGTTTATCAGGGTTTTCTCAGTCTAAAATTGTCCAAAATGTCTTTTTTTTCAATTGCAAAAGTGCTAAAATAGTAGTGAGGGCAATAAATGAACACAAGACGAGTGGCCTGTCTGCTCTATTTGGGATTATTTGCGGCAGTCTGTATCTTTGCCGAAGGAACGGCCAAAAGCTCCATCAGCATCTATTGGAATGTCTCTATGGGAAATACTGTGGATGATTCAAGATACGCGGAAATAATTGCGCGGAGCGCTAAAATAGAATTGGAACAAAAAGGATTTGCCGTAATCCCTGCTGGAACTGTGGAGAGCTTCACTGGAAGCCGGAGTATACCTGAGGATCCGGAAGAGTTCCAGAAGAATGCGCTTCCAGCATTACTGGAAAACGCCGCCAAGGCAGGAAGCGGTTTTGTAATGGTAATTCTTTACCATGGAGATGCAGCATCAGCCACTTTTACTGTTTTCGCCTGGAACAATGAGGGCAAGCGGATTACTGTTTTCAAGGATCGGGTCAGAAGTGGTCTGGAACTGTATACCAGAATGAGTGTTGCGGCAGACGAGTTTGCTTCTGGAGCTGGAAAGGTTCAAACCTCTGGAACCACCACCACTACAACAACTGTTGAAGGGGGAAAGGAAGAGCGTGGATTTGTCCAGCAGATTGTTTTTTATTCATGGGACGAGGGCGCGGAGATTTATGTCAACAAGGTGATAAGAGCAGGGGTCATAGTGGACGGCAGACTTACACTTCCTTATATGCCAATGCCCTTAAACTCAAAATTGGTGGTAGAGAAACGCAAAAATGGCTATTATCCAAACACAGAGGAATTTTCCCTTGATGGGGAATGGATGGAACTCAGGTTAAGCCCCTTGGAAAAGATTTCATCACATGAAGGTGTCTTTCTGTACGGTCTTGGCCAGTTTGCCGGTTTCGGAATAGGTTACTACAACAATCTCATTCCCAAGATGCTTTTCATTGGGGCTGAGAATTATTTTTATATTCAATTTGGTTCAAGTACCGAGTCAAATCCTGTTTTCCATGATGATATCCGGTTGCTCGTGGGGATTTATCTCCTGTCAGATCCGAATGTCCCCATCAGACTGAATCTGTCCACTGGTGCCGGAGTAATATTCACTTTTCTTTCCATTCCAGACTCTCCCGTCTACACGGATTTTTATTTCAATCTTGTGAATATCACGCTGGAGTTTCGCGCATGGAATGCCATTGTGTTTCTGCGCGAGGAATTCAAGCTTGGCCTTGGATTGGGAGATAATATTCTGGGCCAGAAGTTCTTCCTTGTGGCGGGCAGGATTTCGCCAATAACGTTCGGCATGAAAATGCCAATGTAGGAGGGAGGTCATAAATGGCAAAGGCTCGCGTAAATTATTATGTTGGTCTTTTGGTTGCGATCCTTATTCTTGCGCAATGTGAGTTCAGCATATTCCCTGATTTTATGACAAGGGTGGCTTCTACCAAAAACCTTGCAGAATATGTCGCATCAAATACGACCTCGTTTTATTTGGTCACAACGAATATGTCTGGAACGGATTATATTTTGCTTGTCAAGCATTATTCCTCCGGCCACAGGGGGCTTGTCATGCTGGACCAGAATATGAATATTGTATTTGATCAGGACTCTGACGGATTTGGCAGGGCGTGCGGAGCTCTGGAGGGTATTACAAGCTCTGCCATCATATGCGGTGTAAATCTTGTGTATCAAGGCAGCGGTGGCGAATGGTCTTACCAGGCAGGGGACCCTGATAATTATGAATACAGGGATCGCCTTCTTGCAGCAGACGGACTTAATTACAACTACCTCTGGACTGAAGACGGTCTGGAATACTCGACACTGAGAAGAGCCTGGTTCACTGCAGATAATGCTGCTATTATAGTTCTTGATGCGGATGATCCTGCATTATATTCCTTCCAGCTTGGATCAACTGCGGGCAGATTTTTTACCCTTGAGGCTGTAAGAAGGTATGTAATTGAAGCTGCTGGCTACCATCTTGCGGTTTTCAGGGACAATGCGGGAATTGGTGTTATTTTCGACAATACTGAGGCATTATTCTATAACTCAGCTATTGGTGATTCGATGTTGTATAATATTCAGGATTATATAGTCACAAATTCGTCACACATAACAAATTCAAATAATCCATATCTCCTCCATACTGATGGTACAATGAAGAGATATGAATGGCATACCACAAACTGGAAAGATGTTGATACTGAAGACGGTTCCCAATACCGCGGATACTGCATAACATTAGCCCGGGATTACCAGTACCTGTTCAATACTTTATCCAAAACCATGAGCAGGGTAAGATTTATTTGGCAAGGACAAGATGAGTATTACTGATAACAGTCAGCCATGCAGGGAGTTGCACTTATGAAAAGGATATTTGTTTTTTGTTTAATTTGTATCTCTTTTCTGTTCCAGATGTCCTGTGATCCGTCATCGCTTTCAATTTTTCCATCATATCTGACTGATACAGAAATATTCAAGAATATGGGCAGCGGTCATTTTTTTCCCGACTCTGGCAAGGTAGAGTTTTACAAGCTTCGGGTTGAAAATCCGATCGGTCCCGCAAGTACAGAGGGTGATGTTATCATGCTTATGGCATTCTATTACAATGGTGACCGAAGGCTGATTGTTCTGGATGATGATTTTAGCGTGATGTATGATGGTACAGACGGACGGTTCGGTACACGAATGCACTTGGACGATAACGGAAATTATGTCGTAGGCGGAGCAGTTGGTACATATGGCGGCAGTACAATTACATGGAACAATATGCCCACATCAGGATTGGGGAATTCTGGTTATGCAGGATTATGGAATAATTCCAACTATTTGTTCTCTGGATGGGTTTCATCCGGTAATTTGTCAATACTTCCAATGACGGATACCTGGTTGGCAACGGCAGGTGCTGAAATTTCTTATCCAACACCATTTCCCTATGATGTCTCTATACTTTATGCAAAAACACTCTATGATGCCAATGTCCTGGGAATGTCTGACCATCTCACACTGTTGGCATTCAGAAATGATGAGACAGGATTTGGTCAAATCAGGGGCAGGCTGCAAACAATAGCTTTCGAGTGGCGATGGCCGCCTGATGAGTTTAAAGTTCGCATTGGGGAATCTGTGCGCGTTGTAGATGAGGGCATCATATGCCATATCCAGGCGGACAACAGAATGCATTTGATCGGGTGGAATTGGAAAGATATAGCTTCTACGGATTTTGAAGGCCGTTTTAACGATGTGGCTTTTGATTTTGGCAGGATGGGATATTATTATATCTTTGATCCAGCTTCACGCAGGCTTTTTAAGGTCCGAAACTGGTGGCTTTAGAGCTTGGATATAGATGTTATTTTCCTGCAAGTTCCTGAAGGCTCTTCAACAGCATGTCAAATAACGGATCGTCTGATTCTGCAATTTTGGAACCCAGATATTCTATTCTCCTGGTTTTGTCTGGAAGTGTGTTTAATGCCCGTATGATATCAAGCATATCTGAAAGGGCGGCTTTGCGGCCTGCGGCTTCAAAGGCCTGGTCATAGCGCTTGATACGTTCTATTAATCCAGGGAAAGCAGTCTGGATTGACTTGGATGACAGGAATGAATCAAGATAGGACTTGCCTATGGCCAATTCTTCAAGACTTCCTGAGCCTATGACATCGCCTTCGCGACGGGCATAATTGGAGAATTCACTCTGTGCACGCAGATACTCGGCCGCAGAAGTTTTTAATGCTTCCAGTTCCGCTTCCAGGGCTTTTATTTTGCCAAGGGCTGTATCGCGTTGATCTTCAGTTGCTTCGCGCTTTGCGCCTTCAGTTCGGAGATCTGATTCCGAAGTCTTAAGCGCACTGGTCAGATCATCGCGCTGGGATTCAGTGGTTCGCCGTTTTTCAATTTCAGAGTTCCGTTCAGCCTCCAATGCCTTGATCCTGGCAAGGTCAGAGCTGCGTTCTCCGGTAAGCCCGGTTGACTGGGCTTTTAGACTTGATATTTCCTGTTCATGATCTGTAATGGATTTCTTAAGAGCCTCGATTTCCTGGTTGCGCTTGTCCATGGACAATTTTAGCGCATCGATTTCCTTTTTGTATTCGGTGATTTCAGCTGTATCGGACTGGAGCGAGGTGACCTGTTTGGAGGCATCCGCGTTCTTCCCGTCAAGGGCCTTTTCAATTCCGGCAATGGCATCCGGTGTGATGGATGCCCTCGGAAATTGCGATATAAGCGAAAGACAGGTTTTGATGGACTCATCCCAGGATTTCGCGGCCAATTGTTCATTCGCCTTGCGGAGAAGGTCGCGGGCCTTTTCCGGTTCCGCCGCCGCTGTGGTTGTGTTGTTAAGTATGATCCCGGCATTGCTGATTTCCACTATGATGTCATCAGTGTTTTTTGTGGCGGGGAGAAAATCCATGACTTTCCCATAGGCTTCAAGGGACTGCGGGTACTGCTTGGAAGTGTAAGCCTGTCTGGCCTGGGAGAGCAGGGCATCAACCTGGGATTCCCTGAAGTCCTCGATCTCGTTCATTTTCTGGATAAAATATTTATGGGCTGTATTGATTTCCGGGAGAAGTTCAAGCGCCTTCAGATAACGGTCCTCGGCCGTGGACTTGTCTCCGCGGCGGTATGCTGCGTCAGCTTCCATGACAAACGCGCGGATGCGGATTACGGACTCCGCCTGGGACACAATTTCCGCCTGGGCCGCCGCATCAAGCCCTGAATCTGTTGGGGCAGGTGTTACATAGACAATCTGCGGAGCAGGAGTTGGCAAGGTAATATAGATGCGCTCAGGAGTCGGAGCAGGTGTTGTGGTGGATGTAATGGATGCATTTCTTGAGTCAGATGATGTCCCACGCTGATGAGAGACAACAAGTTCACCCAAACTTTGTATGACAAACATTTCCACATCATACCGTCTGGCAATTTCAGGCACACCCAATACCTGGGGGCTTGAGAGGTAGGATTTTAATTCGGAAAGCTTGCTTTGGGCGGAAACATAATTGGCATTGCGCAGGTCAGTCTGGACCTGCTTGTAAAAACCCGTAATTTGGTCGTTGACCAGCATGAACCTTTCGCGCTGTTGGGAAAGTTCCTGTATTCTGGCCTGGGCAGCCCTGGCTTCCTCTTCCTTTTCCTGAATCTGCAAGGCGAGTTCTTCTTCCCGTGAAGCCAGACGGTCCTCAGCGTCTTTAAGCCTGTCATTATAGGAACGCTGCTGAGCAAGAAGGTTGGCGCGTTCCGTTTCCATTGCCTTTTCTGCTTCAAGGCGGGTGCTTTCAATTTCAGCGTTATATTTTGCTGTAAGGTCATTTGAAAGGCGCGATAACTCACGGTCCTTCTCCGCCTGGGAAAGACCCGCCTGGCTAGATATACGTTCACGCTCTGCCGCCAGGTCTGCATTCAGTTTGTCACGGAGTTCCTGTCCCTTTCTTTCAATTTCCAGGTCAATATTGTTCTGCAGATCGGTGAGTTTGGCGTTTACATTGGCAAGGTCACCCTGGATTTGGGATTTCTCCTGATTGATCCTGGCCAAGTCCTCTGCAGCCTTCTGTTTCATTTGTTCGATAATTTCGCGTTGAAGCGCCTGGGATTCCGCGCTTCCGCCAGAGGCGATTCCTGATTCCTCCATCTGGAACAAGAAATACAGTATAAGAGTAAAACCTGCCAACAGGATGATAGCAGCTATATTGATAATGAAGGGAAACGTAATGCCTGATTTATTTGCCTTGATCCTGAAGAGGTCGGGTGTGACTTTTGTTTTGCCCTGCGCCACCATTGAGTCAATACTCTTGATGATCTCACGCTGGTCTTCAGGCGATATGCCCGATGAGTGCTGTGGATCAAGCAAATCATCAGAGAAAGAGTTTTTATCCAGGAATTGAAGAGCTTTCCTAAAAAGACCTGTCACTACTATTACTCCAAAAACCTTCCTTTATAGTTTTCGGTAAAAAATAAGGCTTTCATTAACAAGTATACATTGGAGATAATGGAATTTCTACTAAATTTTATGAAAATAATATTTAGTGCCGCGAAGATTGTTGTTGAGCGATGAATCCAGGTGGAACTCAAGCAACTCGATCGGAGGACCTGACCCGCACCTCTCCGGTGACATAG
>RPPD01000083.1 GCA_003818675.1 Spirochaetaceae bacterium | reverse complement strand
CTGAATCCATAGAGGATTTCTTCCTTGGCGTCATCCACGCGCTGGAGAAGGGGCTGGAGGAATGTGTGGAAGTCACGCTCCAATAGGGGAATCGTGAAATGTGAAAGCCTCTGCTTGAGACCTGATATCCTGCCATCCATTTCACGTGTGAGCGTAACACCCAGTTCCTGCACGCGGCGGGAGAGCTCCTCACGGGACGCCGTTACCATTTCCGCCGCAGCAGAAGGTGTGGGTGCGCGAAGATCCGCGGCAAAGTCCGAGAGCGCAAAGTCAATCTCGTGTCCCACCGCACTTATTACGGGTATTTTTGATTCTGCAATTGCGCGGACTACCTGTTCATCAGAAAAGGGGAGGAGGTCCTCAAGCGATCCGCCGCCACGGCCGGTTATTATTACATCTGCCATTTTAAAGCGGTTGGCAGTCCGAATCTGACTGGCTATCTGTGACGCAGCTTCCTGTCCCTGGACAGCTGCAGGAAGCACAATGATTGAAAGCCCCGCATGCCTGCGGCTCAAAACCCGCAGAATGTCCCTGATTGCAGCTCCGGTGGGTGAGGTGACTACAGCCAAACGCGATGGAAAAAGCGGCAATTTCTTTTTACGCTCAGAATCAAAGAGCCCTTCTGCGGCCAGGCGGCGCTTGCGCTCTTCAAGCATGGCGAGGATGTCCCCCTCGCCCGCGAGTTCCATTTCCTCGCATATGATCTGGTAATTACCGCGCTTGGGGTAGACCGAAAGGCTGCCTCGTGCGCGGACCAGCATTCCATCAGCGGGTTTGAAGCCAAGGCCCTGTGAACGGTTTTTAAACATGACAGCCTGTATGATGGAGTCCTTGTCCTTCAGACTGAAATACAGGTGGCCGGAGCTCGCAGGTCTGAAGTTGGAAATTTCTCCTTCAATGCGGATGTCAGGGAATCCCTCCTCGAGCAGGGACTGGATGAGTGAGGTGATCTCGGTAATGGAAAAAATCCTGTCAGTAGGACTCAAGCGGTTCATGTCGTTTATGCAAGGTTATCCTGTAATGGTCAAAAAGGCAAGCTTGGCGATGAATTTTTCAATTTTGCTTTTAATTAATGGCAATTTAACTTATCATTTTTATATGGGGCTTATGGATAATTATATGAATTTCAGCTATATAATCCCGGGAGTACTTGCGGGTATGGCTCTTCCAGGACACAATCAAAAACCGAGGCAGGATCTGGACTGGATCAGGAAGAAAGGTGTCCATGGCATCATTTCCCTGACAGAGGATTCTCTGAAGTTTTCGTTGATTAAAGAGTTTGGTTTTGAATATCTGCATGTTCCTGTCGTGGATTTTACTCCTCCATCCCTTGACCAGGTAAGGGAGTGCTGCAGATTCATTTCTTTGCTGGAGAAGGCAGGAAAGGCCACTGTAGTGCACTGTCTGGCTGGAATGGGCAGGACAGGGACGATACTCGCCTGTTATCTGGTATACAAGGGAAAACCAGGACACCAGGCCATATATCAGGTGCGTAAGATGCGCCAAGGTTCAATTCAAGGGGAATCCCAGGAGAAGTGCGTGTTATCGTATGAAAAATCCCTTTTGAATAATGATTAAGGCTTGACAGGATTGTTATCCATAGACTTGACAATGCCTTGTTTTTCTCATAATCAATTAACAAAGCGATTAATTCAAGCTGGTCATATAAAGAGAGGACAACTTGTTGAACAAAAGACGAGAGATCAAATCCTGGACAATTCGCGACACAATTGAGCTATACGGAATTGAAAACTGGGGTCGTGATTATTTCAGGGTCCTGGACTCAGGCGAGGTCGCCGCGGTGCTTGACGGCAAGGACGGTCAGATTGAGAAGAGTCTGTACGGTATAGTCCAGGGTCTGCGGGACCGCGGTATCGGAATGCCTGTACTCCTCCGTTTTGAAGACATCCTGCACCGCAGGGTGGAGTATCTGAACAAGAGTTTTCTCAATAAAATGAAGGAATACAATTATACTGGCGGCTACAGGGCGGTCTATCCCATCAAGGTCAACCAGCAGGAACAGGTGATCAAGGATATAGCGATGTTCGGCTCACAGTACGCGCATGGACTTGAGGCAGGGAGCAAGGCCGAGCTCATGGTGGCGCTGGCATATGTCCATTCACCTGACGCGCTTGTGATCTGTAATGGCTACAAGGACGAGGAGTTTGTTGACCTTGCGCTCTACGGCAAGAAAGTCGGTCTTAATGTATTCATTGTGGTGGAGCGTCCCGGTGAACTTAAGACAATCATCGCAAGATCAAAGGCGCTTGGTATCCTGCCGAACATTGGCTTGCGAGTAAAGCTTTCTTCCACGGTCAGCGGCAAGTGGTCTGATTCCGCAGGGGATTTCTCTGTTTTCGGGCTTTCGGCCTCGCAGATGCTGGATGCGGTGGCGCATCTTAGAAAAGAGGGCATGCTTGACTGCCTGCGCCTTCTGCATTACCACCTCGGGTCACAGATACCGGACATTAAGAGCATAAGAGCCGCTGTTGGCGAGGCTTGCAGGTATTATGCGGCAATTGTGGCAGAAGGTGCGCCAATGGGTTATCTTGACATCGGAGGCGGTCTCGCCGTTGACTATGACGGCTCAAAAACCAACTTCGCTCACAGCAGAAACTATTCACTGTCAGAATACTGCTCGGACGTGGTTGACGTAGTCATGGCGGCCATGAATGAAGAAAAGATTGCTCATCCGGTAATAGTGTCAGAATCAGGCCGGGCGCTTGTGGCCTATTCATCTGTTCTCATATTCAATATTCTGGATGTCAACAATTTCAGCCAGCCGCTCTCGGAAATAGAACTCCCCCAAAATCCTGACGAGCTGTTGAAGAATCTCAGGGACGTATACGGGAACATCAACATGAAGAATCTGCAGGAGATGTACCACGATGCGCTTTACTATCGTGACGAGGCCCGCACACGTTTCCTTGGCGGGGAGATGAGCCTGCGGGACCGCGGATTAGCGGACCAGCTTTTCTGGCAGATCCTCATAAAGCTTTCGCAGAACGCATCCCAGCTGCGTTTCATACCCGAGGAGCTGGAGGATCTGCAAAAGATCATGGTGAGCATATATTACGGCAACTTCAGCGTGTTTCAGTCAATTCCCGACAGCTGGGCTATTGATCAGCTTTTTCCGATCATGCCGCTTCACCGCCTTAAGGAGAAACCTGATGTGCCGGCCATCATCGCTGACACCACCTGCGACTGTGACGGCAAAATAGACAGGTTCGTTGATCTGTATGACGTTAAATCATACATCCCGCTTCATCCTATTAATCCGGATGAGGAATACTACATAGGTGTGTTCCTGGTGGGTGCTTATCAGGAAACCCTGGGCGATCTTCACAACCTGTTTGGGGATACCCATGTAATTTCCATCAGGCTTGACGAGAATGGCGAGGTGCTTTTTTCCAAGGAGATTGACGGGGATTCTGTGGGGGATGTCCTGTCCTATGTTGAATATTCGCCCAAGGATCTTGTGGAGGATTTCAAATCACGTGTGGAGGCTGCGGTAAGGCAGAAGCGGATCACTCCCAATGAGCGCAAGGATGTAATGAGGGCATATGAAGAGGGAATGAACGGCTACACCTATTTTGAGATGTGACACGCAGCCCTAAAAAGATAATTCCCGCAAGGTCATTTTCCCGCTTGTGTCAGAAAATATTACCGCGATCAGGGTTTTACCCCTTTCCCTGGGGAATGCAGGGGCCTGCGTTTCCCTATATTCACAGACGAGCCTGGTTTTATAGCCAGCCACTACCTGTACTTCCGTTGAAATGATTTTGCCAAGGCCGATTTCCGGTCGCTTTACTGCAAGTTCCTGCCGGAGAAATGCGGCCGCTTGTATTGCAGTTTCGGAATCAGCACTGATCTTTTCCCATGCCCCAACAGGTTTGTCAGGATTATCTTCAACAATTACCATGGTCCCCTCTGCCGGGGATTTCCCGTCAGTGTTTGGTTTACCGTCGCTGTTCGGTTTGCCGCCACTATTCGGCCTGCCGCCGCATGCACAGGCGGACATGGAGAGCAGGAATAGTCCCATGGCCAGCCACAACACTATTTTACCGCAATGCATAATTACCTCAAGGCTAAGGATTGGACGGATTCCAGCTGGTTCCGTCCTTGAAGCCAACAATGGTCTGCGCGTGGTTGGTCAGATATCCTGAAGGCATGCTGGAAATATCAATTACATCATTTGAGTCCATGTAATTGTATAACCCCTCTGCGGTACTGCTTGCGTCTATGGAACAGGCAATGATATAACCATCTGCGATCAGATTCTTTAAAAGGTTTATTTCCGCATCGCCCTTAATGATGAAATACCCATAGCTTAGATAATTGTCCAGTCCGTACTTGTCACTGCCGCGGTATTTTGCAGCTTCAAGAAAGGCTGCCTCGGATGGCCATGAAGTATAATCCACGTCGCTATAGGGCATCTGGCCCCATGTGCAACAACCCATCCTGGTCAGCAGGGTAAAAGCTATGTAATAGGATGAACCATCATCAATACCTGAGTTTATCTGGTGGTAGATAAAATCCGGGCTCATGATTTTATCTGTGTTTGACAAGGGTGCGCCTGGATATGTACCACCGTATGAGGTCCCGGTCAGGTTCCAGTTATTTTCCCGGGCAGTGAAATATGTGTGAATGTAATAACCTGTTGCGAATGCCACGCATGAGCCCTCGTCTCCCTGGTTTCCCACTGGCGGGAAGTACTGCGATTCGGAATTGTCCACAGAGCTGTTGGTTCTGGTGCCCATTGCATAACTGGACTGAAGGCCGACAAGCTTTTTCATCTGCGACCATTCTGTTCGTGTGGGAGGTTTAAGGCCTGTTCCATGGCCGTTGACAAGCTCGTTGTAGTTTTTCCCGGATTCATATACGCCTATTGCAGCCATGTCAGCTTCCAGCTCTGATTCTGACGGTGTGTTTTCCACAAGTGTGAGCCTTGATCCAGTGCTCCGTAAAGTCGGGGTGATATCATCATAATTGTCGGAAGCGATTGTTCCGGTTGTAAGCGCGTCAAAAACCGTTGTCACTCCATTTCCAGCAAATGCGCCTGTTTCCCCGGTTATCGCAGAACCTATCTGGGAACCAGTTATGGATGAGTAATAGCGTATCTCAAAGGAAACAACTGTTCCCGGGGCCGCGCCTGATGCTGTGGTGATGCTGAGAAATACGTCATCACTGTTTATGGCATGGGCGAATTCTGAAATGTCTATGGCCATGGCATTTGACGGAAAGGAAAGGGCTCCAGAAAGAATATCTGTACCTGCTCGTGCCTGGAATTCCTTGGTGAGATAGGGGTCAGCCGGATCTCCCAATCCCAGGATTATTTTGCACTTGTCACGCTGTGTATGGGTGATCTGGAATACCGCGATTGCAGTCGGTTTGTATATAGTTGAGTAATTGTTGTAGTAATAGTATACGGGCAATTGGAGTGATTTCATGGAATTATATGTCAGCCAGTAGTGGCCGTCAGAGACGTTTTCAAATGTTGAATCCGTGCCCCAGGAATTGACTATTTTAAAAGCACCAGTTGTATTTGAGGATGCATCCACAACTGTGACCTCATTGACCTGGGTTGACAGGCTTGTGTTATTGGCGTCATTAAGCTCTGTGACTGTGTTATTGGCATCAAGGATGTATCCAAGATAGTAAGTGCCTGCAGGGATAGAGGGGAATGTTAGAGCGGATGTTCCATAGTAACTGTTGTCCGTAGAGGGGATTAATCCTGCTGTGAGCGGGCGTGTGCCGGTTGATGAGGTGAGTAAAATGTCTGCTGATGTGATTGTCCTGTCAGTGGACAGGTAGAATTGCGTGGTAAAAGATGCGTCTGCCTCGGCGCTTCCGATATTGTAGTATTTATAATATATTCTAAATGTTTCTCCTGCGCTCCAGTAATACTTGGGGTCCCAATATCCTGTAGTACTGTTAAAAAGCATGAGTGAAATCCGTGGGGATGTCGCTATGTCCGGATATCCTGATGTGAAATTGACTACTCCAAGATACCATTCTGTGGTTGTGGCGGCTTTTTCCCTGACCCAGACACGCTGTCCGGATGCAAAGGTCACGCTTACCATACCGCCTTCGCAGTCAGCCCAGCTTGTCTTGTTGTTTAGACTGTATTCCTGGGTATAGGATGTGCCGTAGATTTTTCCATCAGCTATGTCCATGTACGGAACTTCCGGCAATCCAGGATCAAAGGGGTAAGTAGTGATAGTTGTTTTTGACACTGGATCAGGGCAGGAAAATAACATCAAACCTATGATAAAAATAAATACCGAACGTGCAAAAACTGAAGACAGTCTCATTTAGAGATCCTCCCTTGGATGAGCTATAAAAAAATGATATCGATAATAATTATAAACCAATATTTGGAAAAATAAAGGGTAGATGATACAGTATTTTACAATTATCGAGAATACCTGAAAACCAGTTCCTCGTATAGTCCGCATGTCCCTGTTTCTGCTATTTCTCTGGCTGCTTCCTGTACTGTGGCTGAAAAACTAGGTATTCCTGCAAAATCAGCCGCATCGACTCGGTCAACTGCATTTTTCACCTTTGAAAGCATGTATGAAGCATATCCATAAGGGCTTCTGGGGCCGCCACTTTTGGGGCCGCCAAGCATAGCCATGTAATCCATATGCTCAAACATTATGCATAATTTGTCCAAGGGAGAGACCATGTCCTCCCAGAATTTTCTGGGAATACGGACCGGCATGCGGAATTTTAATGCTGCCTGTGCAAAACGTGCGGCAATTTTGTTGTAATATGCAGGAAGGGTAGAACCATATTTGTTGCCATGAAAAATTACCGGATATTTGACAGCAGTATCCGGATATCTCGTTGCAAGCCGCTCCATGAAAAAATCTTTCTGCCTGCCTTCCTTGAGAGTCAGGCCGCCGAATATCACGAAATCCAGTCCAGCCTCTTTTGCAGCTGCCACACTTTCAGTGATTTTTTTCTCTGTATCCGAAAGACCGGGGACAACAGGCATGAGAAACATGCCCGTTGGAATCCCCTGATTTTTAAATGAGGCAAGGGCTTGAAGGCGAAGGCGGGGCTCTGATACCCCTGGTTCAAGGAATGCCGAAAGATCCCTGTCCACAGAGGAAAAGCTCATGGATACCATGGCCCTGGTTTTAGCGTTTATCTGTTTGAGCATGTCCATGTCGCGGCTGACAAGGGTTGATTTTGTGAGCACATGGACCGGGAACCCGTGTTCATGAATTATCTGCAAAATCCTGCGTGCGAGAGAATATTTCTCCTCAGCCGGCTGGTAAGCGTCTCCCACCCCTCCTCCAAAAAAGAAAAAGCCGCGGTCCAGGGGTTTGCGATGTCTTGCAGGATCTATTTCTTTTTCAAGTAATTCGCAGGCATTTGTCTTAACACTGATATCAACGCCGAATTCGCCTCCAACATTATATTTTTCCGCCCTGCCATCGCAATAAATGCAGTTGTGACCACAGCCCCTGAAGATATTCATTCCATAGCGGCAGACAAACCAGGATTCCGCTCTGCGGTGTCTGATGAGAAGGCTTTTTGCAATAATCTCATGAATGGGAATACGCTATCTCCCGTAATTCTATTGATAATTATTGTAGCGTGATAGCGGATTGTTCTACAAGTGGTTGTCCAAAAAGTGATGATCATCAAGAAATAACTTTGGCGATAAGCGTTGTCTTTTTAGTTGACATTCATTGGGTTCTCGTGGATATTGTGTTGGATGCTGTTTGTTCAAATACTCCCCGCAAGGGAATGCCAAACGGTGAATTGCCATTAACATTCGGAGAAATTAGTGAACAACTATAAAAATATCTTTCTTTTTGGGATGCTTTCAGCATTCTGTATTTTTATTTCAACATGCAGCTTTGAACCCGCGGTCCTTCTGGATGGAAATATTTTGTTCACTGTCTCGGAAAATGGACAGATATCAGTCTCATCCT
>RPPD01000082.1 GCA_003818675.1 Spirochaetaceae bacterium | reverse complement strand
TCTCATGTTTCGCCGGACGGCTGGGTGCAGCGACTGCTCATCGCTTTAGCCTTTGGAGGAGTCCTCGAGTCGGATACGGGCTTCGGAACTTCCGAGGCAATCCCCGCAGGGATTCTCATAAGCATGGGCTACAAACCCCTGCGCGCGGCCATACTGTGTCTTGTCGCAAACACGGTGCCGGTGGCATTCGGGCTGTTGGGCACGCCGGTGATCACGCTCGCGCGTTTAACCGGACTCTCCGTTGGATCGCTTTCCGTTCTGACCGCGCTTCAGCTTTCGCCAATAATCGTATTTCTGCCGCTGGTGCTTGTTGTTGTCATTACCGGTAAAATGAAAGGCCTGCGCGGTGTGGCACTGCTCTCCCTCGGGAGCGGCATTATGTTCAGCCTCGGCCAGACGCTTACAGCCTGGTTTCTGGGGCCCGAGTTGCCTGCCGTGATTGGTTCAATAGCCGCGGGAGGTTTTATTATAATGTGGAGCAGGCTGTTCCCTGTAAAAACTCCATGGCCTGCTGACCCGGTTGACACGCCCGTCGTTGATCCTGTTGATTCTCCCAGGGCAGGGGTGCGGCGCACAATTACCGCAATCATGCCCTATGTGCTGATCCTGCTTTTCACAATTCTTTTGCGCATCCCGGCAAATGTCGATTTTTTTAGTTCGCCTTTTTTCACCCCGAAGGTTACCATATATGGCGGACAAAATGCGGCGTCAGTCCAGATTCCATGGGCATCAGGCGCGGGAACAGTACTGATAATTACCGGTATTATTTCCGGATTCGCGCAGGGGCTTTCAATTCGCAGACTCCTCCGCACCCTGGCAGTCACTTTCAGAAAAATCGGCCTTACGGCTGTGACAGTGCTTTCGATAGTGGCGCTTGCGCGAGTGATGACCTACTCAGGAATGGTGTACTCGCTCGCGGTCGCCGCTGGCACTCTCGGTATATGGTTCCCGCTGTTGTCCCCGTTTATAGGAATGATCGGCACATTCCTCACCGGCAGCGACACAAGTTCCAACATCCTGTTCGGAAGCCTGCAGAAGGAGAGCGCAATTGCCGCGGGTGTGGAGCCTGAATGGCTTGCGGCCGCGAACACTTCGGGCGCCACGGCGGGAAAGATGATTTCACCTCAGAGCCTTTCGATTGCCGCGGCATCAACCGGGCTTGCCGGCCGCGAGAAGGAGCTATTCCGCGGAACAGTATGGTTCTGCGTTGCGTATGTTGCCGTAATGGCGATAATTGTCTTTGCAGTCACGCTTTTTTGAAAGTTTGAATTCGGCAATAATGTGCGGTATACTTTGGCTATGACGAACATCCGCTTTCTTTCAATAATTATCACCTGCATTGTAATGCTCAGCATTCTTGTCGTCGGGGCCCTGATGTTCTGGGCAATCAATGAGGTATTTCTTTTAATAAACACTTCCAACACAGCGCTTGAACTCATAGCGGATGTCAGGATGGTCCAGGCCTCGACCTATTCCCTGCTGATAACGGATAATCTTGATGTGAGTTTTCTTTTGTGGATTGAAGCGGAGAAAAAATACCAGGCTGACCTGGACAAGCTCAACAATTCCCCTCGCCTGGCTTTGCTTTTATCCGATGAGTCTCTTTATTCGGAATACAAGGCATTCCAGATTCTCACGAGCCGCGCGCTTGCCAGCATACAGACAATCAAGGAAGGATTTGATGCAGTAAAACGCAGTGGAGAATTATCCAATGTCGGACTTCTCATGCAGCCTGGCGGAGGGAAGGGGAGTGTCCGGGAGTTTGCCCTTCTGTGCAGGGAGACTGGAACCTACTTCTCCTCATCATACGAGAAAACAATAAGTCCCATGGTAAGCTCCCTGGCCGATGAGAGCAGCAATCTCCAGGTCCAGACACTGGTTATGTCCCTCTGTATTGCTGGCAGCATCATCGTCATCACTTTGGTATTTGTGGTCCTTCTAAGCAGGGAGGAGGCGAGGCGAAAAAGCGAAATGTTTCGAATGGAGGCCGAGATCAATAAGCTGGAGTCGCTTGGAATTTTTGCCGGCGGCGTTGCCCATGATTTCAATAATTTTCTGACCGCCATTATCGCCAACCTGGGTCTTGTCAAGCTCGCGATTCAACCTGGAACAGATACATACGAGATGCTCTGTGATGCCGAGCAGGCGGCTTTGAAGGCTGTCGCAATCGGCGCCCAGTTTCTGACATTCACCAAGGGCGATGAACTGGTGCTCACGGTGAAAAATATCTCCACCATAATTGAATATACAGCCAGCCTGGTGCTCAGGGGAACAAAGATAAAATGCACGTCTGTAATCGCCCGGGATCTCTGGAATGCAGAAATAGATGAAAACAGGATATGTGAGGTGCTGAGCAACATATTTTTAAACAGTGCACAGGCAATGCCGCTTGGCGGAGTTATCAGCCTGGTCGCGGAGAATGAGCTCGTCAAACAGAAAAACCGGGGAAACCTTGCGGCTGGAAAATATGTTCATATCTCCTGTGAGGATACGGGATGTGGCATACCCCGTCATATCAGGTCCAGGGTATTCGATCCTTTTTTCACAACAAAGCGGACAGGCTCTGGTCTGGGCCTTGCCGTTTCCTACACAATAATAAAGAAACACCGCGGCGCGATTTTCTTTGATTCCGAGGACGGGAAGGGCACTATCTTTCATATCTATTTGCCCGCGTCTGAAAAAGAAGCTGCACCCGAGAAAATCCAATCCGAACCCGCATACCATCACGGTGAAGGCCGGATCCTTTTGATGGATGATGTCCCTGATGTGAGAAAAATAGGCGGGCGGCTGCTTGAAACCCTCGGGTATGAGGCATCCACGGCTGCTGATGGTGAAGAGGCAGTCAGCCTGTATAAAAAGGCCATGGATGAAGGAATGCCGTTCGCGGCAGTGATCCTGGATATTACAGTGCCTGGTGGCATGGGTGGAGCCGAGGCTGTGAAAAAACTTGCCATGATAGATCCTGGAGTGAAGGCCATCGTATCAAGCGGTTATTCTACCGATCCAGTAATGTCTCGTCCTGCGGAGTACGGATTTTGCAGTGTGTTGAAAAAGGCCTACACGCTTGAGGATATGGATGAGGCAATTGCGAGGGCACTTGATTCAAAAAAGGACAAAATCTGATTCAATCCCCGATTATCCTTTGAGCCTCCGCCAGGTCGGCATTTGTAAAATATTCCAGGTTGATATAATACTGCCAGACGCTTTTGACCGCCCGGGCAAACGTTGCAGTTTCCTCAGTCGTCAGCTCTGACACGGAAAGTTTCTGGCGCAAAAGCTCCAGGTATTTGTATTCTGATTCAAGCCAGATTTTGTTGCTGTAGGCCACTGTATTCTGCGCCGCTTCGTCAAATATCTTTTTCAGGTCTGCCGGCAGGCTTCCATGCCATTCCGGGTTTACATAAAAAGGGTCCGGGTGAATCTGCCAGTTGACAAGCGAGAGATAGCGCTGGACTTCATAAAACTTCATGTCCACGATATTTGAAAATGGATTCTCCTGTCCGTCAACTACTCCCCCCTTCAGCGCCAGATATGTGTCCGTGTAAGTTATCTGCTGGGGCAATGCTCCCAGGATGGAAAAGGTTTTTGTGGACATCTCCAGCGGCGGCATGCGTATCTTCAAACCCCGCAGGTCATCCGGTTTTTTGACAGGCCGGGAATTGGTTGTGATGTTGCGGAAGCCTCCGGCAACTCCGCACGCTGGGATATAATAGCCGTTTTCAAGAGCGTCCCGGTTGATCTCGCGGCCGAAATCACTCTCCATGAGCATCAGGACCTGGTCAGTGTTCCTGAACATGAACGGCAGTGTATAGAGTATGTATTTTTTGTTGGCGCGCTCAAATAGTCCGCCCCGGCATCCCTGTATTATGCCGTGCTTGACCATGTCCAGGACTTCCTCTTCCTTGCCCAGCTGGCCGCCAAAATGAAGCTCCACTTTGATCCGGCCGCCCGATGATTTTTCAAGAAGATCCCTGAAAAAAATCATGGAAAGGCTTCGTGGATGCTCCTTGCTCTGCACATTGCCGTAGATGAATGTAAAGCTGTAGGCCGGTGTTTTATTTCCTGCGTCTTCCCCGCCACAGGATATAAATGCAAGGCACAGAGCCAAAAGGCAGCATGCTGCAATCATGACAATTTGAGAATGGCTTGTTTTCATGGTGATATTAATGATAGGCGATAGTTAATATGGCGTCAAGAAAAATACGTGATCAAACAGCCGTTGCGGCAGCCAGTGGAATTGTCAGGCTGAACGCGGTTTTTTCTCCCGGTTTGGAAGAGACTGTGATCGTCCAGCCATGCGCGTCAATTATGGCCCTGACCGAGGCAAGCCCCAGGCCGAACCCTTTCTGGTTGCGTGACGCGTTTCCCCGATAAAATGGTTCAAAGATGAGCGGCAGGTCCTGCTCCTGGATACCTGGTCCGGTATTTTCTATTGCCATGGAAAGCTTGCTGCTGTCGGAAGCTATCTCTGCTGAAATCGATATCTTTTTTTCCTCACCAGAGTAGCGCACGGCATTGTGCATCAGGTTTTCAAATACCCGCGTCACAAGTTCCCTGTCCATGAGGAACATCGTCTGATCCGGAACACGGATGTCCGCAAAGAAATTGTATGACAGAAATTCCGATTCCTCCCTGTAGCATTGCACAATTTGCTTCAGGAACGATGAAGCGTCAGTTTCTTCAAGTGGGAGTTGCCACTGCCCGGTTTCCATTTTCACGTATTCTATCAGGTGCGAGATCCTCTGTTCCAGTTGTGCGGCCTTTTCCCTCATAATCGCCATGAACTTGGCCGCCTGTTCCGGATTGGAGGCCATTCCATCGCTTAATGCGTCAAGATATCCGGTTATCGATGAAAGAGGAGTTTTAAGATCGTGGGACACGCCCATGAGAAAACGCGATCTGCGTGAGTATTCATCCTTGAGCCTGATGCGCATCTGGTCAAACGAGCGCATGAGGGATGCGAAATCATCCCGGCCACCGGGTGCGAGTGAGAAATCCAGGTCGCCTTCGGCGACGCGGCGGGTTGCATTTTTAAGTATGCGGAGGGATTTCCTGATGCTCTTGATTATGAACCAGGAAATAAGCGAGGCCGCGATAAAAATAGCGGAGACCGGGATCAAAACGAGGAATTGCACGCTGTGGCCCTGGCCGAAGAACGGTGAACGAAGTTCGAGCACAAGCAGGCCCATTTGGAGCGAGAAGATTATTCCGACGAGTACGAATGGCGCAACTGCCGCACCAAGACTTAACAGAAGAAATTTCGAATGCAGTTTCATCTTTTCTCCCCTGAAAGGTATTCGTCATTGAACCGGTAACCCTTGCCATGAATGGTCTGGATGATTGCGGGTTCTAAAGGGTCCTGCTCTATCTTTTTTCTCAATCGCTGGATGTACACACCGACCGTGGTGATGTCCCCGTCCGCCTCGCGCGCTGAGACAATGATGACCGGAATCCGGTGGCTTTTCCTGAATGAGGAGAGGAATTCGAACCCATCCATTCCGGGAAGATTTATGTCCAGTGTCACAAGGTCAAACCGGTTTTTTTCAAGCGAGGCGAGGCCCGTTTCTGCGTCCGGACATATCGTGCAGACGATTCCGTCCTTGCCCAGGTAAAGCGCGATCAGGTCCGCGAGTTCCTTTTCATCCTCTATGACAAGGACATTTCCCTTCACTGCCCGTCCTCCATTGTAAAATATATCCTGTCAGAACTTTCCAGTGCCGATCGAGGTCTTGAAATAATAGCCGAGGCTGTCGCCCTGGGGAGCATACTCGTCCCTGTCGTCACCGTAGACCTGCCTGATACCGACCGTGATCGTGACATAATCGTTCGGCGTGAACTGCAGGGAGCAGGAAAGCGTTCCGGACAGATCCTGCAGGTTCATGATCCAGAATACTCCCAGGGAAAAATCCGTCTGGAACAGTTCCATCAATTGTATCCCGGCCGCCGCATAATGCATGCCGCGTGAAGCCATGTCCGTTTTATCCAGGACCCCGGATCCGGCAAGCATGCCAACGGCAATCGCGTTCCGGCTGAAAATCTCCAAATCATCATAACCGGTTCCATTATAATAGTATTGCCCTTGGAATGAAAGGTTGAAATTGTCAAAATCATCCAGGTAGCTGTAATTGAATCCGGTGGTTGCGGAAAAAAACACGGTGTCGGGTTGTGTGTACGGCCGTAAACCAAGCGGGTATGTCACGAGATCATCCGTTTCCCTAATGAAGGTTTTTGATGAGCCGGCCATGGCCATTGCCTCTGCGAACAGGCCGACATCGCCCAGGGATGAAGAAATTGTAGCCATGCCTGCAATTGCACTGTTTTGCCTGTAATAACCGCCCAGGCCGAACTCGGTCCCACCAAGCACAAATTCGATTTTGGGTGCCACGGTGATGCGGTCATTCACTATTTCATCCAGAATGAGATAGAGATAAAAATTTGTGGTTCCCGCCGGCAAATGGAATTTTACAGCCAAGGGTCCCTCCCTGTCAGCCGACGGATCCTCGGGATCAATTGTCTGCAGGTTGATGATGTCCGCCGGACTGAAATAATATCCTGTACCCCATGTGACATTCTGTTTGCCGGCACGAACATAGACCAGGGCGTTTATGTTAAAATCAGAGAAGAGTTCCGTGAGCTGCGTCAACTGGGAGCTCTCGTTCGGTTCATCCTCATCTGGTGCGTCAAGAAAGAGCATGCACAGCAGGTCGAGTTGGTTCGCCGGGTCATCCAGCTCTTCCGCGTCAAGCGAGGTCTGGTGTGTCAGCGTAATTTTCCCTCCAATGACCGCCTCCTCGGTAACGAGCAGATGGTAACTCCCGGTGTCCTTGTTCCCGGTTTCCGCACCTGTCACCAGATCATCTCCCTGGAACAGTTCCTCGTCGTTGCGGGTTTCCTGTGCAATTGCTGAAACACCGGCAAGCAGGGAGAGCATGATCATTATTGGTATCTTTTTCATTTCGCCCTCCTACCTGCTCGACTTTTCAATAAAGGCCTTGGTGAACACCGAATCCGGAATGGTTGCTGTGGATATGTCGGAAAAAATGATCTGGGTTTTCCTGCCCCTGACAAGTTCGTCGATGAAGATGTTCTTTGTGGGGATATAGGTATCCCCTGATTTCGTATAACCGGTAAAGAGACTTGTCCGCATGAGCCGGTGTGAAAGGGAATAGTCCTCGGATTTCAGGAGCAGGATATCCTTCTTGCTGATCCAGAAGCGCTTGTACGGATAGGTCACTTCATCATTTACTGCCGTGAGGTCCAGGATCCAGACATCGAAATTGCCGAGCTTTCCCCCGGACCATGACTCGACCTTGTAGTCCACGGAATAGGTCCACATGCGGAAATCGGAATTGTGCGCCTCCGAGTTCTGGAAACGTTACTTCATGGAGCTGTGCGTGAAAATCCTGCTCTCCGGATCATAGAACCAGAGGTTGTCGGAGACGCGCAGGTATCCCTGGCCGCGCTTGACCTCGGGTTCCTCGATCAGGATTACGAATGAGTCGTTCCGGTCCCGCCTGAACTGTCGCGATACGGTCTTTTCAATTCCGGTTTCAGGATCCTCGCGGATCATGGTCATTCGGCTGGAAAAATCCCTGTTGTTGAAATTGGCCTGGCTGTCAATTGACTCGAGCATCGCGTGGAAATCAGGCTGCGTGAAGGCTGACGCAATACCTGCGAAGGCCAGGATGATGACGGCAATAATCTGTTTCATAAAAAATCTCCTTTAATAGTTTGTTGAGAGGGCAACTGCGGGTTTCAGCTTTGCCGCCCCGCGCGCGGGAATCCAGACGGCAGCAATGCCTGCCAGACCCACGATCGCGATGTTGCGGATGATCTCAAGTGCGGAAAACCCGAAGTGGAAATATCCCCTGTCAAGGAAAAACGAGAACATGGAGTGCGAACCGAAGTTGATGAAACCGATTATCGCGGCCAGAACGAGTCCAGCCGCGAGACCCGTG
>RPPD01000081.1 GCA_003818675.1 Spirochaetaceae bacterium | reverse complement strand
CCAAAGTCTCAATGAACTCAGCCGCTGTTAAAAATCCACATCTGGTCAGGGAGGCAGCATCCAGGTTCGGTTCTGAAAAGATCACGGTTGCCGTGGACGCGTGCAGAAACGCTGACATGCCCTCGGGCTTTGAACTTGTCGTTTCCGGCGGCACAAAACCCACCGGCAAAGACGCCATTGCCTGGGCCGCCGAGTGCCAGGCCCTGGGCGCGGGAGCGATCCTGCCCACGAGCATGGATGGCGATGGCACAAAGGCCGGATATGACCTTGTTTTCACAAAAGCTATTTCCTCTGCCGTCAGCCTCCCTGTGATCGCTTCTGGCGGCGCCGGGACTCTTGAGCACTTCTACCAGGCCGCAACTGAAGGAGGAGCCTCAATTCTGCTCGCTGCGTCGGTCTTCCACTTCCGCATCCTGTCCATAGGCCAGGTAAAGGAATATCTGCGCGGCAAAGGACTTGAGGTCACGGACAAATAAAATGACATCGCGTCTCATATAAAATTATAATAAGGGCTGGAGGTGCAGAATGCTGAAAAAAATATTCGAACGCCTGAAATTAAAACCGGAAATGGTCCTGCCCATCTTCGCACTCGCCTTCATTGCCATCATAGTGGGTTTTGCCATTTTCCCGGAGGAAACCCGCGCTGTGTTGCTCCTCGCGGCACTTCTCCTCTTTGCAGGGATACCGGTTATCATTGCAACATGGATCAGGGGTGAACATGTCCGCACCCTGCTTACCATGGAGGGGCTCAAACGGACCGGGATTCTGCTTGTCGTTCTTGTTTTCATCGCCTTGTCGTCATCCCTGATTGTTTCTGCCGCTTTTCCCATGGCCGTTCCCCTTCTTTCAAATGCCTTCTGCCCGATTGGTTTTTCCGGGGCTCACACGTTTCAGAAGGATCGGGAAATTACAAAAATTGAAAACAGGGTGGAGCAGACCTATATCCAGAAGGAAACCTGCATTGTATGTGAAGGGCACAGGTACGAATATACTGTTGACAGCGTGCCTGTAATCGGCGGCATGATGCTGATGCATCTGTCGCTTTCATTTCTGGTTGTCATTTCCGGCGCTGTGGCCGCGTTTCTGATCAAATCCGGGAAGCGGGTTTTCAAGGCACTGATTCCCCTGGTTGTATTTCTGCTTTCGACAGGTTTATTTCTTGTCCCCTCGCCTGTTGCCGCGGCGCTGCAGGGCGCATACCGGTTTCTCTTTTACGGCCAGTCTACGCCGCTTTTCTACAGCGCGGTCAGTGACAACAATCCGGAATTGGCAGACTATCTCATGGCTCAAGGGGCTTCTGTCAACAGCGTCAGGAATGGAGAAACGCCGCTGATGTTTGCCGTGCGCAAGGGCAGAACGAGCATGGTTGAACACATAATTTCACGCGGGGCTGATATCGAGATCCGCGATTCAGATGGTTTGACTCCGTTGATGCGTGCTGTGCAGAACAAGGATGTGGAAATCGTCGGGTTGCTTTTAATGAACGATGCCGATGTCAACTCCAGAAGCAATTCCGGGGAATCCGTCCTGTCCATGGCCCAAAAAGCGGGGAATGAGAAAGTGCTTGAGCTTGTGCTCCGAAGGGAACCAAGATCAGAATAACCGGAGGCTCTCATATGATTCTGCAAGATCATCCCCATCGACGTCTCAATATCCTCACAAACGAATGGGTGCTTTGTTCCCCGCACCGGACAAAGCGGCCCTGGCAGGGCAAGGTGGAAAAACCCGAGGCGCAAGGGAGCAAGCCGCATGATCCCGCGTGTTACCTCTGCCCGGGAAACAGCCGCGCCGGCAACGAAAAGAATCCGGCCTATACCGGCACCCATGTTTTCAACAATGATTTTTCCGCGCTCTACCCCGATGTGCCGCGGGAAAAACTCAATATGGAATCCCTGCTTGTGGCAGAAAGCGAGGCAGGTCTCTGCCGCGTGCTATGTTATTCGCCAAGGCATGACCTTACCATGGCCCTGCTTGATCAAGCGGCCATTGTGGGTGTTATTGAAGCATGGGCCGCGGAATATATTTCGCTTGGCAAAGATCCTGGAATAAACTATGTGCAGATTTTCGAGAACCGCGGAGCGATGATGGGCTGTTCCAATCCACACCCGCATGGCCAGATCTGGGCAAACCGGACAGTGCCGGTAATACCTGCAAAAGAAGATGTGAACCAGAAGGTGTATTTTGAAAAAAACGGGCGTTGTATGCTCTGCGACTATGCGGCGCTTGAAGCATCGCTTCCAGTGCATGAGCGAAGCCGCATAATCTTTGAAAATAAATCTTTTCTGGCGCTGGTACCTTTCTGGGCTGTGTGGCCGTATGAGACAATGGTAATTCCAAAGAAGCATTACGCGAGTATCGATGAGATGGACATAGGCGCGCGAAAAGACCTCGCCAATGCGCTTAAACGACTTGCCACGCGATATGACAATCTGTTCTTATGCTCATTTCCGTATTCAATGGGGATCCATCAGGCGCCGACAGACAGTCCCGGTTTTCCCAAGGACACATCTGCCCTTCATCCGCACTGGCATTTTCATTTTCACTTTTATCCGCCTCTATTGCGTTCAGCCACAATACAGAAGTTCATGGTGGGTTATGAAATGCTCGCCAT
The DNA here is from genome assembly GCA_003818675.1 of Spirochaetaceae bacterium. The sequence goes on along the minus strand of RPPD01000081.1, from coordinate 5,431 downwards.
GCCCCAGCGGGACATAACCGCGGAACAGGCTGCCGAGAAACTGAGGGGGCTGCTGGATAAACACTATAGCGAGGGGGAAAGCAAATGATAAAAACCGGCAATAATCCATTTACTGCACAGTGGTACATGTTTAGTTTTTTATTGATAATTTATTTCATGAGCTTTAGTTGCATCGGGACAGGAATGGCATATTTGCCTGCACGGGAAGATATATCGAATAAAATAATCATTTCGTCAACAAAAGTGGTCTTTGATAAAGAGTACCTTGATTCAATAAGGCAAACAAAACCAAATACATATTCGATATTCATGCAGACCCGGACTTTTGCCATTACCTATTTAAGTGATGGTCTGAAGGTGAAGGGTTACATTGCAATGCCACTTTCAACACCATCTGCCCTTCCCTGTGTGATTTACAACCGCGGCGGTAATCTGGAATTCAGCGCTTTATCCGATCAATCAGCCGCCTACACCCTGGGTAAAATTGCCAGCTGGGGATATGTTGTGGCGGCCAGCCAGTACAGGGGAGTACAGGGTGGGGAAGGGCGTGAAGAATTTGGCGGAGCCGATGTCAATGACATCCTGAACATGATTCCCCTGCTTGAGACATTGCCTGAGGCGGATGCCTCAAGAATTGGAATGTATGGGTGGAGCCGTGGAGGCATGATGACATATCTGGTGTTAAGCAAGTCGGACAGGATCGCGGCGGCGGTTGTTGGAGGCGGGATGTCTGATATGTTTGATACAAAGAATCGCCGTACAGAGATGGCGGGTGTCTTCATGGACCTTATTCCAGGATACGAAAAAGCAGATGCACGTGACACCGCGCTTGAGGCAAGATCAGCCATCCGATGGCCTGAAAGGCTTTGTAAAAAGACACCGATCCTTCTGCTTCATGGAAGCGCTGACTGGCGGGTGCATCCCAGCCAGGCGCTTAAGATGGCGGAAGCTCTCTACGAGCATGAGCATCCTTTTCGCATGGTTTTTTTTGAAGGTGGAGATCACGGTTTGACTGAATACCAGAGTGCTGTTGACAGCCTTGTGAAAAGCTGGATGGATTATTATGTCCGTGACCGCAAAACATGGCCGCCTCTCGCTCCCCACGGGAGTTGACAGGCACGCACTGTCTTGACTTGGCCGCGTGTACCAGAATCTGGAGCCGGGTGTGCGGTTTGGGCATATGCAAACTCCCTGTATCGCTCCCGCGTCTTGTCAAACGCAGCCTTAACGCTTCATGCCGATGTGTTTAAAATATTCAATTCTCTCCGCAAGCCCTGGAAAGCGGCGTTCTGTTTCCGGGGAGAAAAAGCCCATGCGGGGATTCTTCGTTGCTTCGCGCTCATGGCCGATGATTGCCCAGGTTGTGTCAATTAAATTTCTGAATGCATTTTCACGCAAGTGTTCACAGATAAAGGATTGCCGCGGGCTGTTGATGTCCTCGCCGCTTATTTCAAGGAGCGCATATTTTTCGCAGAACTTTTTAACACTCAAGAGCTGGTCTGTAGAATTGCGGGAAGGCATGTATGTGACTGCTTTAAAGCCAAGGCCATTGATGACTTCAAAGAGTTCCTGGAGATAACCGTCTTCAAATGAAAGGCTCTTCTTGTCACCTGTTACGGATTCCCTGACATCTCCCAGATAGGCATATGCCGGTATTGACCCTGTTGAGGAGATAAAACGGACAAACTCAGTCACTGGAGGACATTCAGTAACGGCATTTATATAAAACCGCTCCACGAGCCCGCTTTTTAGCACACCCAACAGGTCATATTCATAGTATGGATTCTGTATGTCTGACAGATTCTGTTGCTGCCTGGCATTGATTTCAATCCCAAGTTTTTGCATGACGGCATTGCACAACGATCCTCCCTTGCCATATTTGGTGACAAGTTTTTTAGCCAGTGCAAACAGGATATGCCGCTCTGTCACACTGCCGCCTTCATGCGCCATTGAGAGCGGAAGAACATCGACCTTGTAGTCCAATGACATTTCCAGCGGTTTGATAATCGATGAGAGTTTTTCAACCATGAGAAGGTTGCGCTTGTTCCGCTCCCGTCTTAAGGGTGCGAGAAATCCATTCGCAGCACGTATCTTTCCATGGGGCAGACCGTGAACGGCGCAGTATGCAATTGTGCACTGGTCAGGATTGTTGATCCTGCGGCCGGCAAGTGAAGTAGCCCCAAAATCCACGCGGAGCTCAAAACCAATGGTTGTGGCAATACCTGTGATTTTTCCAGCTTTGATGAACTCGCTTGTTCCAGACACAGTGTCATGATCGATTATCCCGGCAGTAGCAAGGCCTGCCTGGCATGCCTGCCATATGGCGGCAGTCGGCGAAAATGGCGAGAATGAATACGTAGTGTGAATGTGGTTGTTGACAAATTCGCCAGGTACAGTTTCACGAATTTCGCCTTTTTTTATTTTTTGCGCAAGTTGGGACAGGTATGCGAGCCGGGTGCGTTGCTTTTTGTGGTTGAGGGATTCAATCAGATTATTTATGATATCCGGCGCTTCTTTCATTGTTTCTCCGATATTTTCCCGCGTGGAGTTTCATTGAATTTGTCCTTCCAATAAAGAAAAATGAATACTCCGTGCTTTCCCAATTTATTGTATTCAAGCAATCAAATTTCATGTTGGGAAAGCACTATCGCATCTCCTGGCCGCCAGTGACATTGATTGCCTGGCCAGTCATGTAACTCGCGCAGTCCGAAGCAAGAAAGACCAGGACATTTGCCACATCCTCATAGGTGCAGCCTCGTCCAAGCGGGACCTGGTCCGTGTATTTCTTTCTGACTTCTTCCACTGTGATCCCGAGGTTCTTTGCATATTGTTCGTACAGGCTGTCCTTCCATAAAGGAGAATCAAGCAGGTTGCCCGGGCATATCGCGTTGACACGGATGTTGTATTCCGCAAGCTCCAGGGCAAGGCTCTGGGTGAGTCCAATGCCTCCAAACTTGGCGGAGGCATAGGCGCTGTTTTTATATGATCCCTTCTTTCCTGACTTGCTGTTGATCTGGATGATGTTTCCCTTACGTGCAGGAATCATTCTCTTTGCTGCGGCTTTGGCACAGAGAAAATATCCCGTGAGGTTTATATCCATCATCTTTCGCCATTGCTCCACGGGGAACTCGGTTAATGGCTTCGCGATCAGAATTGCCGCGTTGGAAACCAGAATATCAATTTTACCCCACCTGGACATCGCGTCATCGCACATCTTTTCCACCTCAGATTCAACAGTGACATCCACTATGGCCGCGCCCGCATCAGGCAGATTAGCGGCTAGCTTTTTTGCATTGGTTTCATTTAAATCTGCGACTATTATCCTGCATCCTTCATCCGAAAGACGCCTTGCCAGGCTCTCGCCCAATCCCTGTCCCGCGCCTGTCACGATGGCAACCTGTCCGGAAAGCTTTCCGCGGTTTTCACCAACCTGTTTTTTCTTGTTCACAGTGTCTCCATGTTACAGCATTTTAACATTGGCTTTTACAGCCAGGTCCTGGATTTCTTTTGGCAGATCCTTTTCACAGATCCACATGTCAATCTCATCAAAGCGGGCAAAGGTGAAGGGCAGGTTCTTGTCCACTTTTGAGGAGTCCAGGAGCATTACCACGCTCTTGGCGTTCTGGATTACGCGGCGCTTTAATTCACATTCATAATAATTGGAGATGGAAAATCCGCTCTGGATTGAAAAAGCAGAAGCGCCCATAAAGGCAAGATCAATATTTATATGCTCGAGACTCTCAAGCGCCTGCGGCCCGGAGACGGATATCGTGTGCCTGTTGACTGTTCCGCCTAAGGTGATAACCGACATGTTCTTGTTTTTCAGAAGCTCCAGGGCAATGTTGATGCCGCTTGTCACCACTGAAAATTTATTGTCAGTGAGACGCTCCGCAAGACACATGACAGTGCTCCCTGCGTCAAAGTAAAAGGCGCGGCCCGTTTCCATTAGCTCAAGTGCCTTGGTAGCGATCAGGATTTTGGACCGAACGTTTTCAGCCTCTCTTAATGAATATTCATTCTCGTCACGGCTGCCGCCAGGGAGTTTTTTTACGCTGATCGCGCCGCCATAGGTGCGTACGACCAGGCCCTGTTTTTCGAAATGGATAAGATCGCGGCGAAGGGTCATCATGGATACTGTTGGAAATATTTCCTTGAGTTCCTGAAGCTGGATTTCCCCCTTCTTGTTCAGGAGTTCTATAATGAGCTGTTGTCGCTTGTTCATGCCCAATTCTCCTTGCACGGGATTGCATTCCCGTTTACACACCCCATCGCGAGAGCCTCATCTGTTCGTTTCTTGTGAAGTTGTTTTTCACCCGATGTCCCTTCAGTGGCAGTATCTTCTCATGTATTGCGTCAATTATCCAGTCTGCCTGCGGGAAGTAATATTCCTCCAGCTCATATGCTGGTGTGATCCAGTTTTTTGAGCCCAAAACAACAGGCGGAGCGTCCAGGTCATCAAAGGCGAGTTCAGTGATGCTCTGCGCAATGTCCTTCAAATGAGATCCCCTCTCACAGGCGTCGCTGGCAAGGATGATCTTTCCGGTTTTCTTTACTGATTCAAGCACCAGGTCAAAGCGGAAAGGGATCAGGGAACGCGCATCAATAAGTTCAGCGGAAAGCCCCCATTTTTCTTCAAGGATTTTCGATGCTTCAAGTGCGGTATAGAGAGTGGGACCCACGGTGAGGATTGTGATGTCTCTGCCAGTTTTCTTCACATCTGGTTCGCCAATTGGCACTTCATAATATTCTTCCGGAACTCCACCCGCATGAAACATCTCTCCCACATCATAGATCCGCTGGGATTCAAAAAATATCACTGGATCTGTTCCTGACAGGCTTCTGTTCATGATCCCCTTGGCATCATAGGGTGTGGCGGGATAGACGACCTTCAGTCCCGGCATGTGCGCAACAAGCGAAGACCAGTCCTGTGAATGCTGTGCCCCATATTTTGAGCCCACGCTCACACGGATGATTGCGGGCATGGACAGCATGCCTGCGCTCATTGCCTGCCATTTTGGAAGCTGGTTGAAAAGTTCGTCTCCGGATCTGCCCATAAAGTCCGAGTACATAAGCTCGGCTATGACCCTGCCACCGCACATGGCATATCCCACTGCGGCCCCCACAATTGCGCCCTCTGAAATTGAGGTGTTGAAGAGTCTGTGGTAGGGTAGGCTCTCGGTGAGACCGCGGTATACCGCGAAGGCTCCGCCCCAGTCACGGTTCTCCTCGCCAAAGGCCACAAGGGTGGGATCAATGTAGAACTTGTCCAGGATCGCCTCAAAAATACCATCGCGGAGCTGGAAGACGCGGTTTTTTGACAAGGGTTTGCCATCCTGGTCAAAGGCAAAGCGTGCCTTTTTTTTGAGCTGTATATACACTGGATTTTCTTTCTTTGGAATCAGGACATCAACCTTGCGGTCCTCCATTTTTT
>RPPD01000080.1 GCA_003818675.1 Spirochaetaceae bacterium | reverse complement strand
GGCAAATCGCTCCCACTCGCTTCGCAAAAGAACGGCGGACGCCACGTTTTCCTTCAGAGGCGCGGCCACGCCTGCCCTGCGATAGCTTCTGCGATGCAGGCTTTCTGAAGAAAGTTCGATGCTCAAGGTGGCCTCGTCTTTTTGCAGAAAAAATGAAAAGCGAATGTCAGGCCGCTCTGCATCAACATTCGGGCGGCGATTCATGGCGCTCCTGAAGGAATCAGCGATTGCGTCCTTGACAAAAAGAGTCGCGTAATTTGTATTGTCAAGAAAAGTCTCGGACAGATGAGACCGAACCGCAAAGGTCTTATCCACGTTAAAGTGATCCGAGTAGGGTATTTTCACAAGAGCTTCAAAGAGTTCTTCCTTGCTTGAAGCCTTGACTGTTGCAAGGGGATAAAGAACCGTATTCGCAATTCTTGACCAGAGGCATACACAGTATGCCGACATGATGGTTCCTGTGAAATGTACAGCGCCATGTCTTGCCGTGATATTTTTAGCGCCAAAGCGCTCAAGTTCTGTCTGGAGCAGGTCTTCACAGTAAAGCGGACATGTTGCGATAAAGGTCTGTGTGTTTTTCATGAAATTACAACCTATCACAATAATTCCCGAGAAGCAATCCGGCGCCTTTTTTGCAGCAATAGACGATTTTGGTCCGGCTCGGGTATTATGCCGCCATCCTGATGCTTGTCCTGGCAGCAGGACTGATAGCCTCGCTTTTTACATAAGTGTTAAAAAACCCAAGAATTGACAGGGTCGGCTTTCATCGTTACTATTGCGTCATAATTTTTTGGAACGAGGATAAAATGGAATCAAAGGCAAAAATCACCGCTATAGGCGCCTATGTGCCTGAAAAAATACTTACGAACCATGACATGGAAAAGATAGTGGAAACCACCGACGAGTGGATCCAGCAGAGAACCGGCATCAAGGAGCGCAGGGTTTCGGCACATGACGAATTTTCATCCCAGATGGGCGTCAAGGCGGTTAAAAACCTCGTTGAAAACTCGGGAAAAAGCATTGATGATGTGGACATGATCATCTGCTCGACCTTCACTCCGGATTACCTGACCCCTTCCACTGCCGCGGTCATGCAGGGAGTTCTCGGTCTGCCGCAGACCGTCGGCGTGATCGATATAAACGCCGCCTGCGCCGGTTTTGTCTATGGATTGCTCACTGCGAATGCCTATATTTCCACTGGAATGGCAAAAAAGATACTGGTTGTGGGTTCCGAATGCATGACAAAACTCACTGACTATACAGACAGAAACACCTGCGTGCTTTTTGGCGACGGCTCGGGTGCCGTGCTTGTCGAATATGACGACAAGGATCCCGGATTCCTCGGCTGCTATTACGGGTCAGACGGGACCCAGGCGGACCGGCTCTATTGCACAAACATATCGTCCAGTATGAACGGCAATGAACTCATAAAACACCGCCAAATCTGGCAGGACGGCCGGGCCGTATACAATTTTACGATAAGAACCGTCCCTGTCGGGATGAAAAAGCTTGTGGAAAATGCCGGAATCTCCATTGAAAAACTGGACTGGTTTGTGCCCCACAGCGCAAACATGCGCATGATACAGTCAATCGCGGAAAAATTGGATATTCCCATGGAAAAAACACTGACAAGCGTTGAACCCTATGGGAACACATCCTCGGCAACCATACCCCTGGCACTCTGGATAGCCCAGAAGGAGAAAAAAATCAAAAAAGGCGATCTATTGGGCCTTTACGGATTCGGAGGCGGCCTGAACCACTCTGGCGTCGTCATCAAGTGGTTTTAAGGGGGGCCGCGTATCTTTTCGCGCAGTTGACGTTTTTCTACTCATTGGGTATTATTAACCAAGGTTCCTCGTCGAGGCCCTTAAGCTTTACAATCAGTATCTTTTTCACATCTCATTTCCTCTTGAAAAACAAGCAGATTCGGGATGCGGGAAAATAGATATAATTTAAAAAAAGTCAAAAATCCACCTTCAAAGAAGAGGACACTATGCCAAAGAATATGGTCACCATAGACGGCAATACCGCGGCAGCCTACATTGCGCATGCCACAAACGAGGTAATCGCCATCTATCCCATCACCCCGTCATCCGTAATGGGTGAGCTCGCGGACGAATACTCCGCAAAGGGCAAAAAAAACATCTGGGGAACCATCCCGTCAGTCGTGGAAATGCAATCGGAAGCAGGCGCTGCAGGTGCCGTGCACGGAGCACTTTCTACCGGAGCCCTTACAACGACCTTCACGGCGTCACAGGGACTCCTTTTGATGATCCCGAACATGTACAAGATCGCCGGTGAACTCACCCCCACGGTTTTCCACATCGCCGCGCGCGCAGTTGCCGCACAGGCTCTTTCAATTTTTGGTGACCACACTGACGTCATGGCAGCCCGCTCTACCGGATTTGCCATGCTCAATTCTCATAATGTCCAGGAAGTCATGGACATGGCGCTTATTTCCCAGGCGGCAACGCTTGAGTCACGCATACCCTTCCTCCACTTCTTCGACGGTTTCAGGACCTCTTCTGAAGTCCAGAAGGTCGAGGAAATCCCCTTCGACATCATCAAGCAGATGATCGATCCCAACCTTGCACTGGCCCATAGGAGTCGCGCCCTGAACCCGGAAAAGCCCACAATCAAGGGCACAAGCCAGAATCCCGATGTTTTCTTTGCCGGCCGCGAGACTGTAAACAAGTACTACGCCGCGGTTCCAGGCATTGTCCAGAAAGCCATGGACAAGTTCGCCAAGCTCACAGGCCGACAGTACCACCTCTTTGACTACTACGGGGCTCCCGACGCTGACCGCGTTGTAATCATGATGGGTTCAGCCTCCGAGACCATGGCAGAAGTAATCGATGACCTGAATAAAAAGGGAGAAAAAGTCGGCCTTCTGAAGATCCGGCTTCTCCGCCAGTTTGACGTCGAGGCCTTCTGCAAAGCCATCCCAAAGACCGCAAAGTCATTCGCGGTCCTGGACATGTCCAAGGAACCCGGCGCCATCGGCGAATGTCTCTATGCGGACACGCGTACGGCCATCGGCGAGGGAATGGCCAACAAGTGGTTTACATTCAGCGGATATCCGGTAATTGTCGGCGGCCGCTATGGCCTTGGCCTCTCACAGCACGGCTTTACGCCTGCCATGGCGAAGGCTGTTCTTGACAACCTGAAATCAGCCACCCCCAAGAACCACTTCACCGTGGGCATTATCGATGATGTGACCAATTCAAGCCTTCCCATGGACGAGAAATACCACACAGATGATCCGGGGACCCATCGCGCCATGTTCTTCGGCCTGGGTTCTGACGGAACAGTAGGCGCCAACAAGAACTCCATCCAGATTATCGGTGAAGCAACTGACAACTATGCACAGGGCTATTTTGTCTATGACTCCAAGAAAGCAGGCTCCATGACATCATCCCACCTGCGCTTTGGCAAAAACCCCATACGCAGCACATACCTGATCTCCAACGCCAATTTCATCGCCTGTCATAAATGGAGTTTCCTGGAAAAAATGGACATGCTTGGCAATGCAGCCGAAGGCGCAACCTTCCTGCTCGCAAGCCCGTATTCAAAAAACGAGGTCTGGGACAACCTTCCGGTTGAAACGCAGAAGCGTATAATTGACAAGAAGCTGAAGTTCTTTGTCATTGACGCATTCAAAATTGCCGAGGAATCAGGCATGGGCGGCCGCATCAATATCATCATGCAGACCGCGTTCTTCAAGATCTCCGGCATCCTCCCGGAGGACCAGGCCGTTGACCTCATCAAGAAATACATTCAGAAGTCCTACGGTAAAAAGGGAAAGGACATCGTCGACAAGAACATCAAGACAATTGACATGTCTCTTGATGGCGTGCACGAGGTAAAATACCCCCAGACAGCCTCATCAAAGCACAAGATGCTCGCACCAGTCCCTTCAGATTCACCGAAGTTTGTAAAGGAAGTCATCGGTGAGATCATCGCGGGCCGCGGAGAAAAACTCAAGGTCTCCCAGCTCCCCGACGACGGCACCTATCCCACGGGCACAACCAAGTACGAGAAGCGCAATATCGCCGAGAACATCCCGGTCTGGGACCCGGAGACCTGCATACAGTGCGGCGAATGCTCCTTTGTCTGTCCGCACGCAGTCATCCGTATGAAGATTTACGACAATTCTTTCGCGGCAAAAGCCCCCAAGAAATTCAAGAGCGCTCAGGCACGCGGCAAGGAGTTTGAAGGCAAGCTTGCAACCATCCAGGTTTCACCTGAGGACTGCACAGGCTGCGGCGCATGCGTAAACACCTGCCCTGCCTATAAAAAGGTAAACGGGGAAAAGACTGACAGAAAGGCCATCAACATGGAAAGCCAGCCGCCGCTTCGCGAACAGGAAGTGGAAAACTGGAACTTCTTCTTCAACGTGCTTCCTGATGTTGATCCCGCGCTCATCAAGCGCAACACCATAAAGGGCTCACAGCTTCTGACACCCATGTTCGAGTTCTCAGGCGCATGCCAGGGCTGCGGTGAAACACCCTACGTGAAGCTTTTAACACAGCTTTTCGGAGACAGGGCTGTCATAGGAAATGCCACGGGCTGTTCATCCATCTATGGCGGAAACCTGCCCACAACACCATATACAACACGCCGCGACGGACGCGGTCCGACATGGTCCAACTCCCTGTTTGAGGACGCGGCCGAGTTCGGCTTCGGCATGAGACTCACATCTGACAAGCTTAAGGAGTACGGATTTGAGCTTCTTGACAAGATGATGACCGAAGATTCAAATAACAAGGCACTTTACGAGAACCTAAAGAACAACCCGCAGAAGGAACAGGAAGAAATAGAGAAACAGCGCGCCTATGTTGTTGACTTGAAGAAAGTCCTTTCGGCAAACAAGAGTGAAACCGCTGCAGCACTCGCATGTGTTGCGGATTTTCTCATAAAGCGCTCTGTATGGGTTATTGGTGGCGATGGATGGGCATATGACATCGGCTTCGGCGGCCTTGACCATGTCATTGCCTCGGGCAGAAACATCAACCTTCTTGTTCTGGACACGGAAGTGTATTCAAATACAGGCGGACAGATGTCAAAGGCCACACCCATTGGCGCAATAGCCAAGTTTGCCGCGGGCGGAAAGGCCATTGGCAAGAAGGATCTCGGCATGATCGCCATGAGCTACGGCTACGTTTATGTGGCGCGCGTGGCCATGGGCGCAAACAAGATACAGACCCTCAAGGCATTTCAGGAGGCTGAGGCATATGACGGGCCTTCGATCATCATCGCCTACTCGCATTGCATAAACCAGGGCATCAACATGACCAAGGGCATGGACCAGCAGGCAGCCGCAGTGGATTCCGGCATGTGGAACCTCTTCCGCTTTAACCCGGATATGGCAAAGGAAGGCAAAAACCCGTTCAAGCTGGATTCCAAGGAACCCACGCTGGACGTTGCGGACTATATGTATAATGAAATTCGTTTCCGCAGCGTGAAGCAGGTCAACCCGGAGACTGCTGACAGATTGCTGGGTATGGCGCGCAAGCAGGTAAAGGACCAGTATCAGGCATTCAAGTACCTTGCCGACAGACCGTTCTAAAACGATTTTTTAAAGGAAATATAGCCCCCTGCGGCATGTCGCTTCAGGGGGTTTTTATTGTGCTGTCTATCATTCATCAAGTCCAACTCCTGATCCCCAAATATTATTTCTCGTAACATTCAATACCATTACAATGGCTGGTCATCATCATCGCCGGTATTGGTCTCTGGTGCAATTGTCCAAATGATATTTTGTAATCGATTTCATTTTTTCATCCTCTTGAGTAAATTTTTCTATATTTCAAATTTGGTCATGGAGTGACGCTATTTATTCTGATTAAAATTTACCATTGACTCAATTTTGTTTTTAAATGCATGGAATTTTGATTCATCTTCAATCCCGAAAAATTTCAGGACCTGGAAATTAATGTCTTTAAACAGCCTGATTTTTTTACTGACATATGAAAGCTCATTTCCAAGATATACAGTGTTTATAATAGCCCTGTAGCCCTCATCTGATTCAAGCGGTACATGGTGATAGCGAATTGCCTGGACAAAGCGTTCAGGAAAATTCCATTTCTCAGCAAGCAGACTCCCGATTATGGCATGATTGTATCCGTCAGTAAGATCTTCAAGCGAGTTGATGGGTATTCCCTTCTCTTCGCAGAGAGCGTTCAGCCTTTCAACGAGTTTTGGCTTTAGTGAATTGGTTATAATCTTGCCAAAATCATGAAGCAGTGCCGCCACATATATGTCTTCCAGAAGGTTGTCAAGGTGTTTGATCTTTGCGATCTGGCTGCAGTAAAGGGCAACATGATAAGAATGCTCCATTACCTCGTCTATCTTTACTTTTTTATACATTTTACTGAAGACAAGGTTTACACCGTGGCTTAATACGAGATTGCGCACACCTTTTAGCCCAATCATGCGCACAGCGGTTGGGACATCTGCCACTTTTCTTGGAAGCATGTAAATGGGAGAATTGGCAATACGGATAATCTCTGTAGTAAGAGATGGGTCAGTTTTAATTATATCTGATATTGAGTTAAAATCTGCATTCGGATCAGCGAGATTGCGCTCAAGCCTTACAATGCTTTCCGGAAACTGCGGCATTTTTTCAATTTCAGCTATTATTTCTTTTGCGATGACGATACCCTGTTCTTTTGTCAGCAGTTTAAGCGGTATCTTTAAAACTACTGATGTTGTATCCTGTCCTTTTATCAGCGAGAACACCCTCTCATCAAGACCCACTTTCCGGAGCATGAGAATCCCTATTATGAGCCCGAATCCGCCTCCTTCAGTATCATCAAATCCATAGGAAAGAACTTCTTCCATGTTCTTGAACTTTCCTGCCACTTTAAGTCTTCCAAGGATTCGATTTTCCTCATCATGGCAGAGCGGACTATTGTTCCTTATCTGAATAAAAAGAAAATCTCCGTCAATCTTGAAGTCCAAACGTACATAGTAGCCCTCGACAGCATGCACATCGGCATACTCAGTAAAGTTGCTGAAGACTTCCCTTTTGAAAGTTTTCATCCCATTCTCATAGTCTTCCGGATTTTCTAGATTGAGACCTTTTTTTTTGAAATAAATCCTTTTTGTGTTTGCTTTGCTGGCGTTCATTATCAGTTCTTTCATGAAATAAAGAAGTGAACGACCCAATTCAGGTTTTCTTAAAAACTCAAAAATAGTGACAAGAATTGACTCCATTTTTTGTTCAATATCCTGATTTGAATAAGGAACCGTGCATGAAAAGCCATTATTTGTTTTTAGACTTCCTAAAATGTTTGTTTCTGTTACGCCTTCAAATTGCGTATAGACTATTGTTTCCGCCAAGTTGGTTCTCCAAGGAAAATAAAAAACACACTTAAACTATATGATCCTATCCTGTTTTTTTCAAGCCGATTTATCAAAGACGGGTTGCAAGATTTTCTTTCAAATATTTTAATGCCCTCGTCCAGAAAAAAGCCTTCTGAAAAACCCGATTTTATCCTTCTTTACCCTGGAAGGTGCCATATCGGTTATTTTCAGAAAGTCTTCCTCACGTCCACCGATTAAAAGAACTTCATCCCGTTGCAGTATGTGATCCGAATTGAATAATGAATAGCTTTGTCCGTCATCTTTACGCAGGGCGATCACATTCAGGTTGTAAACCTTGCGCAGGTTTATCTGCAAAAGCGATTTCCCGATGAACCTGTCAGGAACTTTTATTTCAGCGATAATAAAATCCTCGCTTATTGGCAAATAATTAAAAATTAGCGAAGAAAGCAATATTGGAGTTATTCTTTTTGCAGCTTCACGGCTGGGGAAAACAACCCTTGTAGCACCAACAATTTCCAGGATTTCTCCGTGTTCATCGGTTTCCGCTTTTGCAAAGATCTCCCTTATGCCCATTTTTTTAAGATAGTTTGTGACTAGTATTGAGGCTTCAATATTACTGCCAAGATCAATAACCGCTGCATTAATTGTTTTTGGGATCAGCTTCCTGATGTTTTCTTCATTCAAGACATCGGCCCTGAATGCTCCCATAACCTTGTCTTT
>RPPD01000079.1 GCA_003818675.1 Spirochaetaceae bacterium | reverse complement strand
CCGATGATGAAAACGCCTTCGATTTTATACTTCCTGATCATGTGCAATACAGGGATATCAACAATGACCGTTTGCATGAGATCATACTGTATGGAAACGAAAGCGGCGGCAAATACGCTACGGGATTCGTGTTTGAAGGCAAAATTGTTGCCTGGCTCAATCAGGATGCCGAAGAGATTTTCTCATATAATTTTTGTTTTAACATAGGGCAGGAAATCAACAGGTCATGGATATGGGCATTCCCCGATATTGAAGAAGGCAGAAATGGGTTCCTTGACAGTTTTACCGTCACCGCTAATATCGAAGACAGCCTTGACATCGGAGGCATGGACCCTACCGATGCAAAGAAGAGCTACAGGCGGTGGGTGATTTATTACGCGTGGAACGGCCATAAATATGAGGAAACAAAACGCGAGGAGTTTCCCTCAGACGGCAATTTCGTGAGATTCTGCAAGTAGAGGATGAAAAATAAAAAAGATCGCGGACATGTTCGAGAGCAAAGGGTAAATAAATATGAAAAATTGCATTGTTTTTTTTATTCTTACCTCGTTCCTGTTCTCCTGCGGCAATGACAACCCGCAGGCCGGCTCCGGGCAGCAGACCGCCGGGCAATCTTCCGCCGATATTCGCTATGTCACGGCCGAGGACGGCCTGCGGCTGCGCGCTGAGCCGTCACTTTCAGGTAAAGTTGTCGCTGTCATCCCGTTTGGCGAGAAAGTCAAACTGATAAAGGAGTATGGCGAAGACCTTACTATTTCAGGAGGAACAGGAAAATGGAGCATAATAACCTGGACAGATGAACACTATGAATACAAGGAGGGCTGGGCATTTGGAGGATTTCTGGGTACGGAGAAAAAGGAAACTTGGCTTGATACAGGACTTCTCGCCGGTGGTTGGTTCGAGCCCAAAAATGGTGTGGAGGCATTTACAATCGGGGACAAGGATTCAAGCTGGCTCGCGGGTCATGAGGCATTGGGGTTTGAAACGATAGAAAACCAGATCTGGTATGGCGTCCATATCTCGGGATTCGGCGGGCACGGGAAATACGGAATGCATGGCGATGTCATCGATGCGATGATCTGGTTCAGTGCAGACGGAGCCCCTGACACATGGAAAGAAGAATGGACATTCAGAATCATTTCTCTCACACAGAGCAAGCTGGTCATTGAATATATCAAGTCAACAAATTCCAGATATTACGGGCAGCAGACGTATTTCCGGGGAGACACGCCGTTCCACGACGCCATTGCGCAAAACAACCTGGCCGAAGTAAAAAGGCTCTTTGCATCCATCGGCAATGATCCCGATTTTCCGCTTATCTACAATATCACCCCCCTGCATATGGCTGCTTTTTCGAATGCAATCGAATGCTCCGGATTTCTGTTGTCAAAGGGGGCAAATATCAATGCAGCGAACAATTGCGGGGCAACTCCCCTTCATTTTGCAGTCTTCTACGAGCAACCTGAAATGGTGGCATTATTTCTGCAACATGGAGCAAAAGTTGATATAGAAATGAGGGAGGTAGATTCATACGGCAGAACATATGAACTCACAGCCCCCGATCTGGCCCGCAAACTCCTTGAGGAAAAGGGCGGCGAGGAATACCGGAAGATTTTGGACATGTTCGAGAGCAAGGGGTGAGCATATCCAGCCGGACATAGCGGCAAGGCTATTTATTTTCATACCTCTCTTCTATGGCCTGCACAGTGTCTTCCATCGACAAGAAGAGTTCCGTCAATTCCGGGTCAAATGACGTGCCTGAATGACACTTGATGTATTCAATTGCCTTTTCCTCGGGCCAGCGCTGCTTGTATACCCGCTTTGAGACCAGCGAATCGTACACATCCGCGATGGAGACAACCCTGGCCGAAACCGGGATATCCTCCCCCTTTTTCCCCGGGCCGAATTCGATCGTGCGGTTGAACAGGTTTTCCATTTTCCCAGGGTATCCGCTGCCGTCCCATTTTTCGTGGTGGTTCAGAGCCACCTCGGATGCCATGGCATCCCATGGCGAGTTGGCCCTGACAAAAAGCCTGGCACCATATATCGTATGGCATTTAACGTGGTACTTTTCTTTTTCTCTGAGTCTCCCCTTTTTTTTAAGAACTATGTCACTGATTGCGACCTTCCCCACATCATGCAGTATGGCGGCAATTTTCAGCACTTCTTTTGTCTGCCGCTGTTCCTTTGAGGGAACACCATGTTTTTTTGCCCACATGGCGTACAATTCCACGGCAATCGCGGAAACGCGTTTTGCGTGTTCAGCAGTCTCCGAGGGATCACGCATGGAGGCGATCTCCACCATCCTGAAGGCCATTTCACGCGAGAGCTTTGCGTTTTCTATGGCATTGGCCGCGTAGTTGGCGAACTGTGTCACATAGAGCGTATCCCGCATGGAGAAAGGGATAACCCTTCCATTTGCACTCTTTGAATTGATAAGCTGTATCACTCCCAGAACAGTGTTGGTCCGTGTAAGAATAGGCACAACAAGAATTGATTGCGTTCTATAGTTGGTTTTTTGGTCATACGATGGATTGAAGGAATAATCCACATCTGTTTTAATGTCATAGACATCGTCAATAAGCAGGGGTTCCCCTGTTGAGGCCACATAACCCGCGAGTGATTTTTTGTTTACAGGAAGACGCGAGCGTGAATAAATATACTTGTCTTTCACATGTTCTTTAATAAACAGTTTATCGTTCTGGACAAGGTAAAAATACAAAAACCCCTTTGCCGCGAGATAGATTGTCCCGGCGTCAGCGTTGACAAAGTTGCGAGTCTCTTGCAGAACACGGTATAGAAGAGTATCCAAATCCTTGCAATGGTAGATCTCTCCGATTGTTTTGAGCAGCTTTTCCGTAGACTGCTGTTCTATATCATTATTTGAAGTGTTGGAATCAGGCGGTACTTTTATCATTTCACCACTTTTCCTCCCACAATCAAGCATACTATTTTATATATGTGCCTGCAAGCAAAAGGATTTTTTAGCAACATTCTCCCTGGCAATTCATTAGACCTGTCAGGAATCACCATACCATAAAAAGGTTTTTTATTGGTACGAACCCTCCTCCCCCCCTTGCCTTTATTACCACGGCAATTTATTATGGGCCATATGAACATCATCATAGTCGGGTACGGGAAAATGGGCTGCGAGGTGGAAGCGGCTGTGGCCGCCCGCGGGCATACAGTGGCATGCCGCGTGGATCCGGTAAACCCAAAAGCGGATGCCAAAGAGCTTTCGCCAGCTATCCGCAAGGGTGCAGATGCCGCCATAGAGTTTGCCCTGCCCGAATGCCTCATGGACAGGATTAATTTCTACACAAAAGAAAAACTTCCGGCAATAATAGCTACCACGGGCTGGCAGGACAAGCTTGCCCAGGTTAAAACCATAGTGGAAAAATCCGGCAGCGCGATTCTTTACGGATCCAATTTTTCCATTGGCGCAAATATCTTTTTTTCACTGGTGCGTCATGGCGTGGAAATCATAAACGAATTTCCTGACTATGATGTCATGGGATATGAGCTGCACCACAAGCGCAAGAAAGACTCGCCCTCGGGCACAGCCCTTACAACCTCCCAGATCATCATGGACGCGAGCGAGCGGAAGACCAAGCTCGTCACGGAAAAGCTTGACCGTGCGATAGCCGCGGACGAGCTCCACTTTGCATCTGTCAGGGGCGGTTACATCCCGGGAATACACACAGTACTTCTGGATTCAGAGGCTGACACCATAGAAATAACGCATAATGCCAGAAGCAGGGGCGGATTTGCCGCGGGTTCTGTCGCTGCTGCAGAGTGGCTTGTGGGGAAAAAGGGCCTTTTCCAGTTTCAGGACTTTATAAAAGAGAAGATAAAATAAATGGCGGCAAGCGGGAAATCCGCGGCTGGGCGATCTTACAGGAGGAGTTTCATGTTCAAGGGAGTTTACACGGCAATTGTCACTCCATTCACCAAGGACAACAAGATAGACGAGAAGGTTTTGCGCAAACTCATCGACATCCAGATAGAAAACAAAATCTCTGGGATTGTCCCCGTCGGCACAACCGGGGAAAGCCCCACGCTCTCGCATGAGGAACATCACCGCGTAATAGAGATTGTCATCGACCAGGTCAAAGGCAGGGTCCCTGTCATTGCTGGTACGGGTTCCAATTCAACGGATGAGGCCATAGAGCTTACAGCACACGCCAAAAAGGCGGGAGCGTCCGCGAGCCTGCAGGTGGCGCCATACTACAACAAGCCAACTGATGAAGGATTTCTGCGCCACTTCACGGCAATCGCGGACGCAGTGGATCTGCCCATGATCGTCTACAACATTCCAGGCCGCACCGGCAAAAACATAGAAAACCACGTGATGCTCCACCTTGCCAATCACAAAAATATTGTTGGCGTGAAGGAGGCTTCGGGTAACATAGGCCAGGTAATGGATTTGATCCAGGCAAGACCCGGGGACTTCTGCGTTCTTTCAGGTGACGACAACCTCGCCTATGCCATGATGGCACTTGGCGCTGAAGGCGTTGTCTCTGTCGCTTCAAACCTCATCCCCGCAGAAATGATGAAACTGGTAAACCTGATTTTCGCGGGCAAATGGGACGAGGCACTGCTGCTCCACTACTCTCTCCTGCCGCTCTTCAAGGCGATTTTTATTGAGACCAATCCCATCCCGATAAAAGCGGCCCTCGCAATGAAAGGCCTGTTGCAGGAAATATACAGGCTGCCCATGTGCCCCATGGTTCAGGCCAACAGGGAAAAGCTCGGCCGGGTTCTGAAAGAAATGGGAATTATATGAAGATTGCTGATGATGCTCTCATTTGTCAGCAACCCGCCAATAGGAGAAGTCGATGAAAACCCGTCTTATTATAGCCTTAATACTGTTTGCCGCATTGTCGCAAACAGTCTTTGCAGCGGAAACACAGGCAGAGGAAGTGTCTGCCCAGGCTGCCCCAATGAAAATTCTCCCGCTGGGGTGGGGTGTGCAGATTTTTCTCTTTTATCCGTATACCGCGTTTACAGAAGGAGATTTTGGCTCATCCTCGTTTGGCATCACAGGCTCCTACAATGCCCTGGTCCAGAATTTCTGGATTTCAGTTGGGCTTTCCGGCATGATAGGAAGCGTCTTCAATATGGACCTGAATGTCATGGGACACTATCTGTTTGGAGATGAAACCTGGTTCGCTTCGCCTTTTCCAATGGCAGGGATAGGATTTGGCGTTGGAGGTCCATTATCCGAGGGAAATCCGGTCTACATCCAGCTGTTGGTGGGCGGTGGTGTGCTGCTGCTGCGCAACTTCACTTTCCAGGTTGAAATCTCGCTTTCATATTCATTCCCGCTGGTGGATGAGGCAAGATTTGAGTCCTTGAGCGGATTGCGAATAGGCATAGGCATGATCTGGTACATCGAGACAAAATAAGCACCGCAGACAATCTTAAAAAAGGTTGCGATTTTCACTGATAGCCATTATGATGTGAATCATGAAACGGCTCAAATCCATTTTCAGAAAACACAAAAAAATAGGTATCGCATTTTCAGGCGGAGCTGCACGCGGACTTGCCCACATAGGTGTAATTAAAGTGCTGCAGGAAAAATCCATCCCGGTCTCCTTCGTGGCGGGTGCCTCGGTAGGAAGCCTCATTGGCGCATTGTACGCTTCTGGCATGTCATGGCAGGCGATGGTTGAGATGGCAAGGGATCTTGAATGGAGGGATCTGGCCCAGATCACCTTCCCAAAGCTCGGTTTCGCAAAACAAGACAGACTGGAATCAATGCTCACCAAAATTCTCGGCGACAAGCGCTTCGAGGACCTTCAGATTCCGATGGCCATGACTACTGTTGACATATGCACGGGCGAAGAATACGTGATTAAAAGCGGGCCTATCGCCCGGGCCGTGCACGCGAGTGCAAGCGTCCCAGGGATCTTTGAACCCACTGTCATCGACGGCCGCTACCTTGTTGACGGCGGTTTGAAAGACAACCTGCCAGTCTCCGTGCTGCGCGAGATGGGAGCGGACTTTGTCATTGCCGTGGAACTCAACAGGCAGCCGCCTGATCCTGTTCCGCCAAAGAACGTTTTAGAGGTACTCTATAGAAGCTATCAGATAATACTCGCGCTTGGCAAAGACGCGGCAAAGGAATGTGATGTGCTCATCGCCCCTGATCTTTCCCCGTTTAACTATTTCGACCTGCACCAGGTAGACGGTCTTGTCAAAAGCGGCGAGGAAGCAACCAGGCAGGCGCTGGAACGCATCATCAGGGCATATTGATCAGGAGTTACAATGGATGAAAAAACAGAATATGTCATGTGCGTGATTTCCTTGCCAGCGGAAAACGCCCGTGCAATTGCCTTACGCCTTGTAAATGATAATGCCGCAGCCTGCGTTCAAATAACAAACCCGGTCACAAGCATATACAGATGGGAGGGCAAGATCTGCGAGCAAGCCGAGGTCCTGCTCTTTCTGAAAACAAGAATGGACAAAATCAGCGCGGTCACATCCATTATTAATGAGCTTCATCCCTACAAGGTGCCAGAACTTATTGCGATTCCTGTTACATACGGGAACCCTGACTATCTTGCGTGGATAGACGAGGTGGTTTGCAAATGATCAGATTGACGGTAATTTCTGTTTCTCTTGGACTCGGGCTTATTCTATCCGCAGCTGCCCAGCAGGTGGTGCTGGATGATGACTGCGGATCCATGGCAGGATGGCTTGCCGCAAGCGGAAACTGGCAGAGCAGGGATAACAAACTTGTCCAGAGAGACTCTTCACAGACCATGGCACTTGCATCAAGGCGGGCACCCCAGTCAGGCCTTCTTCTCTACACTTTCGAATTAACCTTCCTGTCTGGCCTTGAGGACGGTTATGCAGGTGTAGGCATCCATATATGCGCTGACTCACAAGCTTATGGGAGGAGTTGGGGAGCAGGCGATTCATGGCTTCTCTGGCTCACATACGACTCGGCTGCCTATGGCAGCAGGACATTTTTTGGCCAGATATACCGCTCGCGCGGTCCTGTTGCCATGGACATGCTCCACGATGGGATGCGATATCCTGTTTCCTTTACCAAAAATATTGAAGATACACCATTATCCCTTGCTGGAAAGACTCTGACCATTCGCATCCAGGTGGACACCTCAACTGGGCAGGGATTGTTGCATGATCCATATCAGGATGGCATTACGTACCAGTTTAATATCGGCGGTCCTCTGCATCAGGGGAGTTTCGTGACCTTCAGATCCAACAGTCTTTCTGTTGCCATAGACAACCTTCGCGTAATAAAACTGCCGCAGTAATACCTTGACGCAATGCCCATAGCATCGTAAAATCTTTTGCGAGCAGGGAAAATGGCAATGAATAAACGTGAGGCCTCAGACAAGGCCATTAAAATGCTGGAAAAGCACCTTACAGACTCCTTGATTCCAAAACTGTGCCACAGCATTGAAGACCAGACAATAGCGCAAACCATCTTTGACAAACCAGGACTTCGCGCGCTCGTTCCACAAGAGATAGAACTCCTGGAAAAGCACGGCAACACTGCTTTTGACTGGAAACGGGTCCATGTCACAGATGACTTCACGCCAAAAAATATCTGGAACACAAGGTTCCACCGCCAGGTAATCATTGGGTCCCTTAACGGGAGCACCATCATCTGTGGCACCGAGTTTTCATCAGGTATTTCCAATGCCTTTCTCTCGGATGCAATAATAGGCGATGGGGCCTTCATTCACAATGTCGCGCTCTGCTCAAAAGTTGTTATTGGCAAAGGCGCGGTCATTCACAACTGCGGATCCGTCACCAACGAAAATACCGGCAGCTTCTGCATTGGAACAGAAATTTCTGCCGGAAACGAGGCTGGCGACCGCATGTTCCCCCTGCTCCCGGAACTGAACTTTGAACAGGCTGTACTGCTTGCCCGGGCTTTTACAGACAAGGCTGCAGCAGACGCCTTGCGCGGCAAAATCCGCGCTTTTGCGGAAAAGACAATCTTCAAACGCAGCATTATTGGAGACAATGCACGTCTGTGCAATACAACAAGGGCATGCAGCTTTTTCCTTGGAAGCCACGCATGCATTCAAGGTGCTCTTGAAATCTCAGACTCGGTAATACTTTCAAACAAAGAAGAACCCGTACATATCGGAGCTGGAAGCATCATCAGAAACTCGGTTT
>RPPD01000078.1 GCA_003818675.1 Spirochaetaceae bacterium | reverse complement strand
GTGTTCTCCTTGCACCCTGCCTCGCGCAAATACTCGCGGAATATCTGCCGCACAGCTTCCGGGTTAAGAATTCTCATGTAATGTCCCCGGGGAAGAGAAGGTGCGGGGATGGCACTTGTCTATTACTTCCCTGAGGTCTTCCTTCTCCACTTTCGTGTAGATTTCCGTGTTCTTGATGCTCTTGTGCCCAAGTATCTGCTGGATATGGCGGATGTTGCAGCCCGCGCGGAGCAGATGATAGCCCAGGGCATGACGGAAAACATGGCTTGTGGGCACGGCGACATCCATGCTTTGCGCTGTTTTCCTCAAGACACGGTTAGTCATACGGCCAAGCACACCGGGGCTCACCCCAAAAAGCAAATCACCGTGAGCCGTGTTCCACCCCGTAAACACCAGGGCGCGCATCCGCTCGATGTAAAGCCGGAGGATCTCCCGCGCGTACTCGGTCAGAAAAGCCATGCGCGCGAACCCGCCCTTGCCGTCCCGCACCTCAACGATAGAACGTCTGAAGTCAACGTCACTCACCTTGAGACTTGCCGCCTCAGCAATCCGAAGGCCAGTGGAGTACTGAAGCTCGGCCATCACGTGAGTCCGATAGAGCACGAGCTTGTCTTTAAGCGTCTTTCCCTCGTCAAACCTTCCAAGAGATTCCAGAAACAGGTCAAGCTCCTGTTCTTTGGGGATATGCCGGGGCAGCTTCCGGGCAGTGCGCACCTTTTTGATCTCCCGGAAGGGATTGGTGTAGACCTTACCGCGTATCTTTAGCCATTTGTAAAACGAAGTTACCACGGTCATGTGACAGGCCACTGTCGAGGAGTCAAGTTTTTTCCCGCTCGCTGTAGTTCTCTCTAAAAGCCAGCCTTGAAACAAAAGGGCGTCTTTTGCCCTACAGACTTCCGGAATCTCCTTTCCTGTCTGGTCAAGAAACCTGAAAAATGGCTTTAAGCGGTACGGAAGGTGCTTCACCCATGAGGGGCGGCGGCCTCTTCTTGTCTCATACTCGGTGTATTCTCTTACAAGTTCTTCTTTTGGGTGTACTTCTCCCGGGAATTCCATGTTCACTTTTTCATCTCCTTTCCACGAAAGAAATTAAACCCGAAAAGTGAACATATGCTCACTTTTGCTCACTATGTTCACTTTCTACCTGCATTCTTTTTTGGATTTCCGCGGGAGACGGGATCATCGAGAGATTCACCGCGTGGATTTCCTCATCTCCTTTGAGTCTATAGCTTCCGCGTTCGCCTCTCGCGCGGCCGCCGGACATTCCAACATACTCGTACTCGACAAGCTTTCTCATGTTCTCCCTGATCCACGAATGGCCAAGTCCTGTTTTTTCTCTCACCTCGCGCTGGGTAAAACTCACTTCCCGCACCTCAAGCTTTTCCTTTTTCGCCCGCTCTTTGGCAAGAAGGCGGAGCTCCTCGTAGAGCTCAACGGCGCTCTTGGGCAGTTCAACCATGGTGGAGGCAAGAACTCCATGGATCATGATGTCATATGCGATCTTGTAGTCTTCCAGGTCACAGTCAACATACGCTAATCCTTCCGCCTCTTGTCTCTGCTTCTGAAACTGCCTAAAGAAACAAACACAGGCGATCAGGTCGATAAACCGGTCATGGTCGCGCCTGGTGCGCATCAGCATGTCAGGAAAATCAAGCATGAAGGCGAACCTGTTTACCACCACGACCTTTCCAAGCAATCTCTGCGCCGCGTGATGCTTGCGGATGATTTCAGGGATCAGTTTCTCTTTCTCCTGGTAACGCAAAAGCGTGTACTTCTTCCGCTGGATCGCATGGATTCGCCTTGTCTGCGTCCTGCTCTCATCGGTGTTGATGACAAAAAAGCGCGAGGCGTTTTCCGGGTTGATGTTCGGCCTGGTCGTAGACATCACACAAGAGACTAAGGCGGGAGTTTTCACCAATCTGCTTTCCAAGGCTCCGGTCTTTGGATCCTTCAAGGTCACAAGCCTTGAAAGCTCCTTGCCTGACAGCATCTCCCGTATCTGGTGTTCAATCACTTCGTTGTGAACAGCTTCCCCCAGGATCAGGAACTTGTGCATGAGAGAAGGGATGTAGTTTAACGCCTGGTCGGATAAACTTGTTAGGGCGATAACGTCAGAAGGCGGGAGCAGGCGCTTTACCGTGTCTACCAGCATGCTCTTGCCTGACGCTGACTGTGACAGGATTAGAACAGAGATAGGATCATCGAGCACACGGGAGCTTGCGGCAAGATAGACAAGCTTCTTGTTTAAGTCCTCGCCCACATAGCCCAGGCTCTCCATGTCCTGCACTACCTGGTCAAACAGGTCAAGGCTTGCCAGAAACTCCATGCCAAGCCTTGTCTCCTCCGGAGTAAGCTCCTTTTCCTCCGGCCTTGTGGAAAGCGCCTTGTCCCGCTCTTCCTCAAGGTGTTCAAGCATCACCGCAAGGTCACGCTCCACTCTTTTACTCTCTACTCCGAAAAGCGCGGACAGGCTCACGCCGTAAGAGGCGCGTGAACGGGCGGAGTAAAGATCAAGCTTGTCGTAAAATGTTTCGCCGTCCATCACCGCCTTGATGTTCACACGGAGGTCCTGGACAAACAGTTCCTTCACTCCCGCGAGCTGGTAGGTGATCCGGTCAAACGCAAACTTGTAGACGCCCATTTCCTTCTTCACCGTGAAAGACGGTTTCGTGTCAGGTGCAGGACTTTCCACCGCGGCCGCGGCTATCAGTGTTTTCACTTCTCCGGCTTTACCACCTGATGCCAAGTACTCGTTCCAGTCTTTGACGGCCTGGCCGCCCTCATTCATGGCCGGAGCAATCACCTTCACCACGAAGCCTTCAGTCAATAGTCTTTCTTTGAGAATAGCGGCAGCCTTTCTTCCCGGCTCATCAGCGTCAAAGCCGGTCACCACAGTCTTCACGCGATCGTCTTTCAAAGTCTGGAGGTGTTCACTTGTAAAACCATTTGTCCCGTAGCATGCCTGGACGTTTTCAAAACCCATAGCCACAAGAGACAGCGCGTCTATGATTGATTCAGTCAGAATGATTTCGTCGTAGACTTTGCTTGCCTTCCGGTTCCACACTCCCTTGTGAGGCCCGGCAAGATAGAGGTGCTTTGGCTCTGTCTCACTTGTGCGACGCCCGTACATGCTTTTCACCTGGTCATTCTCATCAAGGATTGGGAATACAATGCAGCCGGCGAGGTGTTCCGCGTCTTTCTCTCGCAGTATGCCCAGCACTTTCAAAGCTTCCCGCTGGCCGTTTGAGACAACATCAAGAAGCGATCCGTCAGCAAACCCGAGCTTGAACCGTGTGAAGATCGCAGGGTCTTTGAAGCCGCGGCCTTCAAGATACTTCCTTGCTTCTTTTGACTCGTAGAGTTTCTTGTGATAGAATTCAGCGATTTCATTAAGTGTGAAAGGCGTGTGAGTTTTCCCGCTGTCCCTAAGCTTTGCAACTTCCAGAGGAGTGCTTTCCGGAATCTTCTCCCCCTTAAGCGCGGATCGAGGCGTATAGGGCGCCTCGACCGCGCGCCCTATCTTCTGCAAAAATGACAAAGCTTCCTTGAATGACAGATGCTTCATCTTCTCCACAAGCGTCACGACGTCGCCAGCTTCTCCGCACCCAAAGCAGTTGTACAAACCTTTCTCTCTGTCTACCGACAGGCTTGGATTCTTGTCTTCATGAAAAGGACACAAGCCTGTCCAGCTCTTTCCCTTCTGGGTCAAATAGACGTCAAACTCCTGGAAGAGTGAGACAATATCAACTCGGTCTTTGATGTTGTCCTTCTCCAGCTCCTCAAGGAGTCCTGTTACCTTCAAAGTCTTTGCGGTAAGCCGTGATTTACTCATTGGCTCACCTCCGGAATAACACCGCCGAGTCTGGCCAACAGTTCCGCGCCGATCCTTTGTACTTCCTCCCTGGCTCTGGACTTGTCCAGCTTCTTCATGTGGATCACGCCCTTTTTCTCAGCAATAGCTTCCTCAAGCTTGATCGTCAGTGAAAGCATTGTTTCAAACACTTTGTCCCCAAAACTCTCAGAGATTTCCTCTCTGATCTCGCGGACTATCACCGGCACACTGTCAAAGCCGTTGATCACTACACCAAGAAGATTCAAGTGAGGGTTGATAGTCTTTTTAACTTTAGCGATCGTCTTCATGAGGTCATTGGTACCCTGCATCGAGTAGAGAGCTGGACGCATCGGGATCAAGATGTGATCACCTGCAGCAAGGGCATTGCCGGTGAGCACTCCCAGGGAAGGCGGCGTGTCCACAAAAATGTGATCGTACTTTCTAAAAGGAGGGGTGTCAAAAAGCTCTCTCAACCTTCCGAAGGCGTCAATCTCTCCCACCAGGCTTTTCTCAAGAGCCGAAAGCCTGAAATCGCCAGCAAGAATTGAAAGGTATTCTGAAATTTCTTTGATGGAAATAATTGAGGCTTCAAGGGCGTCAAATAAGCCGCCAATGCTTTCAGGAGGTTCGGTAAGCAAACTCCTTGAAAGATTCCCTTGAGGATCGGCGTCCACAAGAAGCACGGAAAGGCCTTGTGAGGCCACATAAACCCCGAGCTCCCGGCAAAGAGTGGTTTTGCCAACTCCGCCCTTCTGGTTTGAAAAAATCGTGACTGTGGGCTTCATAGACTGCCCCCGTTCTTGAGAATGTTCTGGCATCGTCTCTTTTCCTTGTAGGTTAGCGCGTGCACCTGGCCGAACATTCGCCTGAAGGTAAGCAGATTGACCAAAGCCTCGCCCTTGAAGAAACTGATCTGAAGCTCCGCCATCTGCGGCGATGAAAACGTCAGTTCACAGGCGATCTTCCCGTTCCATTTCTTGCCGGCCACGTTCGCAAGCTGTGCGCCGCGGCAAAGATAGTACGCCCCTTCGTACAGATCTGTGGTGATGACTCTTTCTTCCACGAATCCCTCCTTGGAGGAGAAATCCCTTGCGCATGTGTGTTTGACGGAATGAAGTGTTTTGTGGTAGGATTGTTCATACGCAAGGAGATTTCTCCTTGTGGTAATAGAAGCCCTGTTTCCCTAGCTGCCACGCTTTTCGAAACAGGGCTTTTTCTTTTTCCGGGTACCAAGCCCAAAGGTGCCCGGTGATCCGCCCCAACGGGGCGAAATAAAGTACTCTTCACAAATGCTGTCAAGTACTTCAATATTTAATTTACTGTACTGATACTGCTCTTTTTTGTCAAGGGGATGCTATACTTTTTTTATGTCTGATTTGAATGAACGCTCAATGCTATCCCAAAATCTCATCAAGCTTAGAAAAAAACACGGCCTGACACAGGAAGACCTTTCAAGTCGTTCCGGTGTTTCAAGGCGGACTATTGCATTGTATGAAACCAAGGCAGCAAAGCCGCCTTTAAAAAATATTGAGAAAATTGCTGCTGCCTTGCATGTCAAAATTGAAGATCTCACAGGGAAAATAACTGTCAGGAATTCTTCAAAAATGGATGTGGATTTCACCACAGTCGATTCAAGAACATTGAAAAAGTTTAAGCAGATACTCGACCTTCCACCGGAACAGCGTCACATGATTTATTCCATGGTCGATTCCCTTTCAAAGAAAAACAGTTCAAAGGCTTCTTAGCTCCCCCAAGCCGGGAAGCGGCGGAAGGAATGCTGACCAGCCCCAAAACCTTCCTGCATCGAACAACCTCCACGGCCTAAAAAACAAAGGGAGAAGTGCCTATAATGCAGCATTATACGCACTTCTCCCCCGCATCCCTTCCGCTCGCCCTCGGGCACACCTCAAAACCAGGTGAAAGATCAGTGGCGAAAACGTCGCCGGCGTCCTGCCGGCTCCGCCTTCTGCGCCAGGCCCAAGGCTTGTAGCTTTCACAAGCCATGTAGAAATATTAACTGACGCCTTGTGCCAGCGCTCAGGTCATAGATCCCGCCGTGCCCGGGGTTGACAGAATCGGAGATTCTGCCAACTTCTCCGGCTTGGGAAAAAACTCAAGCTCGCCCGCGGATGGCGGCAGAAAGCTCCTTATAGGGCGCGCCCAGGACGGGCAGGCGACCTATCAAGGTGCTTTCTGTCGAAGGAGTGGCCACGGATGGCTGCGACTGTCCATCCGCGGGCGGGTGTCAGGAATCTCTACTTGCTCATATACTGCCGCAATAGCTGCTCAATTTCCTGGCGAATTTTATAATTTTCTTCAGGAACCTTAAAATCTTCAGAATAGTTTTTTGTTATATAAGTAGTGTAATCGATAGCCAAATTACCGTAAGAGTCCCTGGCGTTTGCATCAGCACCGTGCTCAAGCAAAAACTTGATGTAATCATATTTTGTCGTTCTAGCGTTGAAATGGAGCGGGGTCATATTTTGTTCATTTCTGGTATTCACATCAGCCCCTTTTAATAATAGATACTCCGCCATTTGGCGCAAATCAGTTTCTTTTGTCCAAGGCAAGATGAATAAAAGAGGGACATTGTTATTATTACTCTTCGCACCTACATCTGCGCCTGCATCGCCTATCATTTTCACCATTTCAAAACTACCAGACTCTACAGCCAACATTAGAGGGGAAAACCCTCTTCGATCCTCGACTTTTTCATTGACATCCCCTCCGCTTTCAATTATTAACTTAACCAAAGATATCATTTTATTATCGATAGCCCAATGCAAAATATTATAACCCGTTTTGTCTCTAGCTCTTAGATCACACCCGCCTTTGACGAATAACTCCATCATTTCTATGTCTTTCAGAAAATAAAAAACAGCGTCCACACCATTGACCTTGATATTTACATCAATACCATGAGTCAACAGGATCTTCGCCATATCACGATTATTGCTTTCAACAGCTTTTACCAATGGATTCTTATTATCAGGGACATGTTTAAGGTCAGGATTCGTGCTAAGAATTTCCAAAACCTTTCCCCTGTCATCGTTTTCAACTGCCCTTAGCAAATTGTCATACGTGGGAGCACAACTATAGATTGCAAAAAGAAAAACACTTACTATGAAAACACCAATTTGCTTTCTACATACAATCGTGTTATGGCATTCATAATTTTTCTTCATTTTATTACCTCAATAAAATAAATCCCACGAACATCAGGGTCAAGTGAATACCTCACATCAGCCAAAGCAGGATGAGTCTCAACAACTGACAATTTACCATTGGCTAATCCCAGAACATTAACAAAGTGTGTACCTCCTGTCACAGCGCGATTTCCTCCAACATTCGCAATAATCGCGACATCAGGTGACATGGACGGCTGCAGGTTAGCCATGGCTATTGCCACACGTGCTTGCTCAGGATTATTGTACAATGTTACATTCACTTTAACTCCTGGTACTGCATCTTCTATCATTGCCTTTATTGTTTCCTGGCTCATAAATACGTCATGGCCGCCCTCTTTTTTAGAAATTATATTGAAATACTTTTCAAAATTAAACTGACCGATAGTTAGCCTTGAATATGCCCGGGCAACCCCATCTCCCAGCATTCCTTTTACTTGCTGATATCTTAAATGGCTTACTAAGTTTACCACTGCCGTGTAAAGGCAACCATATCTACTTATTGTATTCGGGACCGTCTTAGCTTTGTCGTCCCAGGTTGCCTTACCTGATAAGAAATCATTGCTCTCCGTCTGAGAATGAGTACTAGTTACCGCGCCTATGGGCATCATACGGTTAACCAATACAAATGGCCCCCTACGTCTTCCGTCATCTGATCCTGATCCCGGACTTGGATTCCCCGGCCTGTTTTTTGTCCCCTTATCAGTCTCTGAAAAAATGCCCCAAGTTTGATATTCATGAACTTTAGCACATCTCAAACTGACACCAGGAAGTTGAATTTCATTTTGCCCATTATCCGGCCGTTCCACTCCTTTAGCCGCAAGATCAGATTTATTATACTTATTATTTGATTCTGTTCCCCCTGACTCAGAGTCGTTCTTGCTATCCATTTTTGCTTCAGAATAACTCATCCCACTCGGATCAGTGTACCTCACCGGATTATTTCCGCAGTACGCATACCGGTTCAGTCCATCAAGCACCGTGTCCGCGGTGGTGAACCTGCCGAGCGTTGGGTTGTAGTAGCGTGCGTTGTAGAAGTACAGCCCGGTCCCATCCTTTATCTGGCCCGTGAACTGCCGCTCCGGCTCATTGTCGCCGGTGCTGTATACCGTGTTCCCATAAGGCTCATAAGAGATAGTCTGTGCGACTTTTCCCGATTCGTCAGTAAGCCG
>RPPD01000077.1 GCA_003818675.1 Spirochaetaceae bacterium | reverse complement strand
CTTGCCTCCAGGCAATGAAAAACCAAGCGCATCCTTGTTGCATGTGTCAAGGCATTCCATACAGCGGATGCAGTGCGCATCAGTGACAGCAGGTTTTGCGCAGACATCTATATTCACAGGGCATGAGTATGTACACCGACCGCATTCTGTGCATCCTGCCCGTGTCCGAATCTTCCATGGCGATAACTTTTGTATGAGGCCCGTGAGTGCACCCAGCGGACAGAACCAGCGGCACCACGGCCGCTCTACAAACAATGACGCTGCCAGCACCACACCAAGAACCACAAGCGCGGACGGGAGCGCCGAGCCTGTAAAAAAATTGAAGAGCGCGTAAAACGGATCCAGGGCGGTAAAAGTGAGCGTCACCAGTTCAGTTGTCTTGAATATGACGAGCGCCAGGACACCATAGCGCAGGTATCCAAAAATCCTGTCAATCTTTGGCAACACAAAATGGTTGTATTTGCGGCCGAAGATTTTTTTACCGAGCTTGCCCACCCATTCCTGTATTGAACCCAGGGGGCAAAGCCAGCCGCAGAAAACCGCACCGAACAAAATTGTCAGAAACGCGAGTGCGCCAAATACAACCATATTCTGCGGGGATGTCTTTGGCACAAAGAGACCCTGTGTCAAAAGTCTGCCCGCTGTCTCAACAGCGCCAAAGGGGCAGATGGAGTGCAGATCGCCGGAGCCGGATTGCCCGGTTTCCTGCTCATGCACTGCCGGGGCAATCTGGCCCCAGACAGCCAGGCCGGCGACAAACAGAAAAAACAGTATCTGCACCGTGAAACGGATTTTAGAAAACCTGCCCTTCATGGCCCCTCCCTTTCCCTATTTGATCACGAACATGAACTTCTCGTCGTACCCGGCCTTCTTGTCACAGTCACGTATGACCTCGAGCACAACGGATCCCGCAGGTCCGGCAGAGCCAGCAGAGCCAGCAGAGCCGGCAGTGAAGCTTATCGAGGTTTCGTGCCTGGTGCTGGAAACCGATTTCCAGACAACAGGACTTTTAAGCACGAGTGGAAGATAATCCTTGCCCTCTTTCCATTTTTCATCGTTTAAAAGGAAAACAGTCTTTTCGGGCAGGAGTGTGCAATTGCCGTGATCTTCTGCAAAGACTATGGATAGTACATGAGTGCTGCCTGCCGTGAGTACAACACTCTGTCCCGGAACCAGGCGCGAGCCATCAAGCATGAATGTCATTTCACAGGCAAAAAGGGACAATCCCAATGATAAATACACAATCAATCCAGTCAATCGTTTCATATATTCCTCCTTGAAGCGTGTCTGGAACAAGCATAGTCAGGATATTCAAAGACTGATTGGAGAAATTGTGAAGATTGTGTGAAGATGGGTATCCCGGAAGTTCCAAGAACAAGAAAAGGAGACTTCCGTGAAACCCATGGAGTTTTGCAGCGCGGCTGTAAAAAACAGGTCCGAATCACGCTTTAACAAATCCCGCAAATACTATATTGTAGCATTCATGCGTGAACTAATCGTCATCTGGAAAAACCTTTTTACAAATCCGCCTCGGGCATTCAGTCGTATAACAGGGCAGGAAAATGGCTGGATCATGTTTTTATTGGTGCTTGCCGTATCCGTGGCAGCCTTCATCCCGGTCATTCCGATTGTTTCAAATGTTGCCTATTCCCAGGCGCAGTCCAGAGCAACCATCCGCACGATGCAGGAAATCGGGATGGAAATGACGCAGGAATTGCAGGATGAACTTAGCAGCCAGGAACCTTTGATGAGGATTATCTTCTCTTCGAACCATTTCCTTAACCAGATCTCGGAAATCGGCCTGAAAATTCTTTCAAGCGCCCTTGTTCTCATGGTTACAGGATTTTTTTTCCGAGAGCGCAGATCCTACCGTTTATACATCTCATTGTTTTCGGTTCTGGCCGTTTTCCTGATTTTGGAGGCTGCGGTCAAAAACACGATAGTATTGTCCTCGGACATCATCCCCTCTTTAAATACAGCACAGACAATGGAAGACATAACAAACCTTTTCACACCACGCACCAGTCTTGCAGTCATCCTGCCGGCAGACACGGGAGTATTTACGGCATTTACGATAGATTATTTCACGGACATCTTCAGGCTTGTGCAACTGGGATTTTTGACAATCGCCATCTCTGTTGTCTGGAAAAGGGACATGCGCACAGCATTATCCGCGACGATAGTCTTTGCCATGGTGGACTATTTGCCACGCGTGTTTTTAATCATGAACCTGTTGGGGAAATGACGCAGATAATTTCTAAAAACTGGTGACCAGATTCCGCGTCCCGTTCAAGTCCTGGCATTTGGAAATAAATTCTTCAAGTGCCATGCCCTGCATGACCTTGCCGTCAAGTGTCCGCACGGACACAGTCCCGTTTTCCTTTTCCTTGTTGCCGATTGTCACAATTGCCGGGATATATTCCTGCTGCGCATCGAGAACCTTCTTGCCCAAAGTCTCTCCGCGCTTGTCTACCTTGACGCGGATTCCGGCGTCGCGGATCTTTGTCGCCACGGTCTCCGCAAACGCGCCTATTTCCTCGTTGATAGTCAGAAGCCTGACCTGTTCTGGTGAGAGCCAGAACGGGAACTTTCCGGCGTACTGTTCAATTAGAGTGGCGATGGTCCGCTCGTAACAGCCTATGGAAGAGCGATGGATGATCATCGGGACCTTCTCGCTTCCGTCATTGTCGGTGTACTTCATCCCAAACCGCTCGGCCGCAGAAAAATCTATCTGCACGGTGATGATGGTATCTTCCTTGCCCCAGACATTCTTGAACTGGATGTCCAGTTTTGGGCCGTAGAAAGCGGCCTCGCCATCAGCCTCGTAGTAAGGAAGCCCTGTCCTGTCGAGAATTGCCTTCAGTATCTTTTGCGAGGATTCCCACGCATGCGTGTTGTCTATGTACTTGGCCTTGTTATTGGGGTCCCATTTGGAGAAGCGATAAGTCAGGCCGGTGAGCCCAAGGGTTTTTGTCACATAACTGATCAAATCAAGCGCGCCCAGGAATTCATCCTCCAGCTGATCAGGCCTGCAGATGATATGACCATCAGCCAGAGTGAACTGTCGAATCCGGATCAGGCCGTGCATTTCGCCTGATGATTCA
Organism: Spirochaetaceae bacterium; assembly: GCA_003818675.1. Next base: position 5,181 of record RPPD01000077.1, on the reverse strand, counting down.
TTGCGAAAAAGTGTCGATGTTTCCGCATATCTGACCGGCAGGTCGCGGTAGGAGTGTTTGGTGCGGTTGTAAATAGAATACTGGAACGGACATGTCATGGGACGAAGGGCATACAGGTCATCGGGACCGTCGCCCGTCAGGATGAACATGCTCTCCCTGTAGTGGTCCCAGTGTCCGGAGATTTTGTACAGGTCGCTCTTGGCCATGAGCGGAGTCATCGTGTAGACGTAGCCGCGCCTTATTTCCTCGTCCTCAATAAAGCGTTCCAGGATCATCTTGATCATGGTTCCCTTGGGGGTCAGGAGCGGAAGTCCCTGGCCGATCGTCTTGTCAGTGATGAAGAGGTCCAGCTCGCGGCCGAGCTTGTTGTGGTCCCGCTCCTCGGCCTGGCGGCGCATTTCAAGATATGCGTCAAGCTCCGCCTTTGACGGAAAGCTTGTGGCGTAGATGCGGGTGAGCATTTTGTTTTTTGCATCTCCCAGCCAGTATGCGCCGGCCAGGCGAATGATTTTGCATGCTTTGACGAAACCCGAATGCGGCAGATGCGGGCCGCGGCAGAGATCAATCAGGTCACCCAACTGGTAGCAAGAGAGTGTCTCTTTCTCGCCCAGCTTTTCTATCTGTTCCCGCTTGTAAGGGTCATTCTTGAAAATATTGCGCGCTTCCTTCTGGGAAATCTCCTTGCGGACAAAGGGCAGTTTTTCCGAGATGATCTTCTTCATCTCGACCTCGATCTTTTCAATGTCCTGATTCTTGAGTTCAATATTGTCAAAGTCGTAATAAAATCCGTCTTCAATTGCAGGGCCAAATCCCAGAAGCGCATTGGGGTACAACCGCTTGACAGCAAGTGCCATGATGTGCGCGCTTGAGTGGCGGTAGATCTCCAGGCCCTCCTTGTCCTTAAGCGTTATTATTTTGATGGAAACGTCCTTTTCAATGGGTGTTGCAAGGTCAGTGAGTTTGCCGTCCAGTGAAACCGCCAGTGCATTGCGCGCGAGGCCTTCAGAAATGGACATGGCGACGTCTATGCCCTTTGATTTTGCCTCGAATTCTTTTTTTGAGCCATCGGGAAAAGTGATCTGCATGATATACTTCCTGTGCATTGGAGATTACAGGCGCGGTGCCCGAGATTCAGGCTGCGCTTTTAAGATGTATAGTACTTAATAAAAAGGATTTGTGCAAGGAAGTTACTCCATATCTGCCCCAAAAGAGACCTTTTGTATGTTAGAAACTATCGGGACACCTACGCGGTAGTGTCTATGTTTTGTCCCAGAGCCGGGTCCTGTAATTCTGGAAGGGCTTCAAGGAGCTTGAGCGCTGCCGCTTGCTGTACATCCATGCTTTTCTTTAACATGCTGACAGAAACTTGTTCCGCTACGCCCGCAGTTTTTGCCTGGGTAATTGATTCAATGTTCATGCTTCAAATATAGGTTATTTAACACAGTTTATCAACACTACAATTTTTTTCCTGCTTTTCACTTGGAAAAAAAAGAAAGGCACTCTATAATGTGGGTACATGCACAAGACATGGATAGTAGCGGTAATTGCGCTTGTCATCGCCGTGTTTTATGTACTTTTCAACCTCCATTACATGCAACAGTTCCTGGACTGGGACCAGATTGTATATGCCAACAATATCAAGAAGGCAGTCGAGTATAATCACACACCCTTGTTTAATTCCCACCATGTTCATCTTGAATCAGGCGGCAAGCTTTTCCATGAGATGATGAGGGACAATTACGGGATTACAGACGTTGTTTTTACCAACAGGTTCCGGGCCCTGCTCACGGCGGCTTCAGGCCTTTTTTTTCTGCTTCTCTTCCTTCATGATCTCACGGGAAAAACCCTGCTGGCTTTGGCCGGGACACTTGTAGCGGCTTTTTCACTTGGATTTCTTCACTATGCCACAAAATTGGACACACCTATTTACCCGGCAGCCATGACATGCGTCATTCTCTGGGTTTTGCAGAAGATCCACCTCTCAGAAAATCCCGTATCAGGCCTGGGGCTTGCTCTTGCCGGAGGCATATGCCTGGCCGCGGGTATTGCCGCACACCAGTATATGGCCATCCCGGCAGTAATCATGTGCGCATGTTTTTTCCTTCCTCGCGTCAATCCTGCATCGATGCCTGATTTCAGACCCTTCACGATAATTCCTGCCAAAGCAGTGAAACATGTTGAAAAACCATCCAGGCGAGTCATCCAGGCAGCTACGCTTTCTGTCGTCGGTCTCGCCCTCACATTCATGCTCTTTTTTACGATATCATCATATTTCCGCATGACCTATACTCCGCTCGCAGATGTTCCTCTCTCCGAGGATTCCAGAAGCTTCCAAAGGTGGTTCTGGAGTTACGCAACACTGGACTCCTGGGGCTATGGATTCAAACGCTTCAATCCCAAGGCGCCCTTCACAGGATTTTCCGATGCGTTTCTTGCCCCTGATCACAGCGTCTATGTTGAACATTTTGATTTCATGTTTTCGTATGACATGAAAAACCTGACCGCACCCAGGGCATTCAGCTATAATGTCCTGGCTGTCTATACCTGGATTGTCCTGGCAGGTTCTCTGCTTTTATGCGTACCACTCTACACGCGCTTTGGCAGGCTTTTCCCCGCTGTATTCCTTTCATTCTTTGCGCTCTCTGCTTTCTCCACATACTGGGAACCGCACTACTTTGAATTCTGGCTCGTTCCCGCAATCCTGTTTTGCGTGCAGTCAGTCATGGTGGCTTGCGTAACAGCGGAAAAGCTTGCACGGCTGACAGGTCCCCGCGCAGGCCGCTTTGCCTTCCTGGTTCCAACAGCAGCGCTTCTGTTTTTTGCGCTCATACTCTTCTGCCACAACACCAGAGACTACCTCGTTCCATATTCACGCGTTAAAACCCTGCGCGCTGTGAGCGCGGAATGGGAACCTTCCTACTACAATCTTTGGAGTGACAGTATATACAGGCATCCCGATAATGTGTATCAGGACGTATACGGTACAAAGCCAGGCGAGATTTATCCCAATAAAAATTAAACCGGGATTCTGCCTGCATCCCAGCCTTCACAAATGGCGCAATATGATGTATCATCTTCTTTACAATGATTGAATTCAAGAACGTCTCGTTCACATATCCAGAAAGGGAAACTGCGGTATTCACAAACCTGTCCATTAAGCTTCCCGCAGGAGTGGTCTCCCTGATAGGCCAGAACGCCACAGGCAAGAGCACGCTCCTGCTTCTGTCCGGCGGCAGGCTCATTCCTGATTCAGGAGATGTGATCATAGACAGCCACAATACCCGTGACTTTGCGTCAGAGCAAGACAGGGCGGAATACGCGGCGTTTGTCTACCAGAACATGGAGTTCGAGACAGATGAACCAGTGGGCGCACTTCTGACCTATGTGTATGAGAACGGATTCCATGCAGAGAAGGACCTTACCTTTATTGACGAACTCGTGGAAGTCTTTGAACTTGAAAGATTCATGGACAGAAAAACCCAGGAACTTTCAAAGGGTGAACTCCAGCGCATTATCCTGGCGTTTTCCATACTCTGCGGCAGCCGCTTTATCATGATGGACGAACCCATCTTCTCGCTAGAGGATTACCAGAAAAAGCGCGCACTTGAATACATGACATCTTATGCCAGAAAAAAGAAAATCGGTCTCTATTTTTCATTGCACGAACTGGATCTTTCAGAAAAATATTCAGACCACATAATGCTCTTCAGGAAAAACGCGCCGCCTGAAATAGGCCTGACCAAAGAACTGTTCAGCAGGGAAATAATTGAAACGGCATATGAAGTGCCTTTTGATATGCTCAAGGGAAGGGAAACCCTTTACCGCGATGGGCTTATCAGCATTGAAGAGAAGCGCCATCAATAGGATTCCCTGGCAGACTCCACATTGATTTCCTACAATCAAAATATCAGTTTAAAATGTTACGGAGGAAAAAATGCATAAAAAATCTTCGCATTACTGATGTTTCTTTGCTTTTCCATGACAGTATTCGCGCAGCCCATACAGGCGTTTACCAAGACCAGTGGCGCGAGAAATCTCTCGGGACATTTATAAACAAAGTACTTGATCCGGACGCAGAAACATGCAAATGGAAGCCCTACAGCTTTTTAACCTCGCTGGAATGCATCCTGCAGCCGCCCCGTACTTTCCGGCCATCCATCTCCCCACGGATATATTCTACGCAGAGTATGAACCGATAGATGTTGCTACTCTCTATGACAGAGGCGGCCTGCCGCAGACAGGATTTGAAAGCCTGCTGTATATCGTACCGACGATCAACATATCCTACAGGATACAGTTTTAGCAGATAGCAATCATGGCACATTTGAGGATTACTGGACCGCGGTATTGTACGGGATCACCAGCGTATCACTGGGGGAACAGGTGAAATAGGTCGGCGTCAGGGTCCTGGCGCCCGAAGGGGTTACGTAATACCAGGGACCGATCGCGTCCCAGACCTTCAGGGAAAACGACATGGTCGAGGAGTCTCCGTTGTCCGGCACCTTGTAGAACGGGACCCTGTTCGTAGTGTTCCAGTCCAGGTCCGGGTTGTAGAAATAGTACGGATCATAAAAAGGCTCGTGTATTATAACGGTGATTGCGCTGTATGCCGGCCAGGGATTGGTCGTTGGCGTGGTGATGAAAATGCTGTTGTACACCGGAACCGTTTCCGGCTGTGCTGCCGAGAGATAGTATTCCGAAAAAAGTGACCGCGCGGGCTGGCCGGTCCCGCTGTTCCAGCCGTACTGCAGGCGCCTGCCGAGAAGGCATCCGGGCGTCACGGAGAGCGTTCGGGAGCGGGTGCCGGGCGCGAACAGGACACCATCGTCCCATGTCGCATTGATCCGTCCGCCATTGTAATTCCACAGGGTCTGTACCGGATCCCACAAGGTGTACACCGAGGAGGGAGAGCTGCCGCCTATTGCAAGAGTACTGCTCTCCGGGGCGCCGACAAGCGATCCGATATTGTAAGCCCCGTCCTTGATGACGCACAGGGTTAACTCTTCCGCCAGATCGCTGTAATGCACATAATCATGTTCACTTGTGCCGTTTCCATACCCGTCCACGAATCCACCGTATATCTGGATGCCGGTATCAATGACCGTACTGTCATAGTTGTACACCGGGATAGAGGCCGGCTGAGAGGGACTGTAGGAGTACGTGTAGTAATGCGTCACCTGG
>RPPD01000076.1 GCA_003818675.1 Spirochaetaceae bacterium | reverse complement strand
AAGGATGATGAAAAGGGCGGTTGTGCAATAAAATATCCCGGCTGTTACCATGACAAATTTCTTGAAACGGGTGGTTTGGCCTGAAGCCTGGCCATTCTGCGTTATTGGATTACTGCCGAGGAGTATCTGTTTCATAGGCCTTAACAATCTTGCGGACCAGCGGATGGCGGACCACATCATGCTCGTTGAAAAAGACTATGGCTATTTCCGGGATGGATTTCATGAGTGAGATTGCATGAAGCATCCCGGATTCCTTTTTTCTGGGAATGTCTATCTGCGTGACATCGCCGGTGCAAATGATTTTTGAACCAAGTCCGAGCCTGGTTAAAAGCATTTTCATCTGTTCCCTGGAGGTGTTTTGAGCCTCGTCCAGTATGATTATGCTGTCAGCCAGGGTCCGGCCCCGCATATAGGCCAGGGGTGCAATCTCGATCTGGTTGTTCTCCTCCAGTTTTTTGACCCCCTCAGGCGCAAGCAGGCTGAACATTGAATCATAAATGGGGCGCAAGTATGGATTTATCTTCTGGGTTAGGTCTCCTGGCAGAAATCCCAGGCTTTCTCCAGCTTCAACAACTGGCCGTGTGACCACAAGGCGCTTGAAGGTTTTAAGCTGCACAGCAGCGAGCGCCTTTGCCACAGCCAGGTAGGTTTTCCCCGTGCCTGCGGGTCCCACGGCAAATATCACATCATGGCGGTCAATGGCATCAAGGTACATGGCCTGGTTGTAACTCTTTGGGAAGACTTTTTTCAAAGCCCCGGGAATATTGATTGCCGATTTTTTCAGGAGTTCAGCGTCCTTGTGCTTTCCAGTATCAAGCGCATGGAATATTGCCCTGATGATATCCTGCTCAGGAGCCTGTCCGATCCTGACAAACTCCTCCAACTGCTCAATCATGTGCTGGAAAAGATGGTATTTTGCCTCATCCCTGGTGTCCAGAGAAATCTCATTGCCGCGGACAAATACCTTAACCCCCAGCAATTCCTCCATAAGACTGATATTTTTGTCATTTACACCGAATATTGCGTGAATATCCGATTCTTGTCCAAGCACAATGGCGGTTTTTTGCGTCAGAAATGCCCCCCGTACTCCAATTTTACCGGGTTCATTGGTGAAAAGTCAACCGGGAGAACAGGTTAACTGCATGCATATTTCTCAATAACAGGGTCTGAGGCTATTTATTTTGCCTCCGCAGCTATTCTTCGGCCGATTTCCTGGCCCAGTTGCTTGAAGGCTGTCTGTCGGGCTGACTCCATGTTGGTACCTGTGACGCTCTTTGTGATGGTTTTTTCATAGATCAGGTTACCCGTGGTTATATCCAGCACCTTTACGGTTCCGCTCACCTTCACAATATACCTTCCGGAATCAAGCTGGCTTGATTCAACACCCGCTGTTCCAATTATCACGCGCATGACCCCTGGAGTCCCCTGCTTAATTATACCGACTACTTCCGAGTCTTTTTTACCCAGAAATATCGCGGGGCTGATGGGTGAAGATTTTAGTATAAAACCTTCCTGGGCAAGTACCTCATTAATGCCGCCTGCTGTTGACTGGGACATCGGGAATGGCTTGTTGTTTTCGTCAAGATCCACAAAATACACAGAAACCGGAAGGTTGGCCGCCTTGGAGACCGCGGTCAGGGTCCATTCCACTTTTTTAGTCAGCGCAAGCTTCTGGAATGAGGTTACCCTGTCTGTCTGCTCCTTGGTCACGGTCTGGATTTTCCTGACTGGCACTGAAACATCAATGGACATTGCCACGCGTTCCTGGCCTGAAAAGGTTGGCACAGGGTGTTTAAATGATACCATGCCTTCATTGTCAGTTTTAAGAACCTGTGTTTTCACAGTGCCAGTGTTGTTTCTATACTCCTTATACGCAACTGTAATCTCCGTACCTGCCAAAGGTTTTGCGGATGCTCCTGTACCTGAAACAACCTTTAGAGTAAACGGCTGGCCGATCTCCTCGCCAGTAACCGTCTGGATATCACCGGATATTTTGACGAACGTAATTTTTTCAAGTACACGCGCCGCACCGTCCATGTTTCTTAAAAAAAGGATGTTCGCGTTTTCAAGCCTGGATGTGGATGCTGCAGCTGCCGCATCAAGATAGCGGAGCATGGCCTCATAATATTTGCCCGAACCTTCAAATTCCTTGGCCAGTGATTCCGGAATAGTGATGGCCTCCACATGGCTCCTGAAGAGTTCCTCTATCCTGGTTTTCTCCTTTAAAATTGCTGTTGTCTCATACTGTACAAGGATATGAAGCTGGATGCCCGAAGTATCCTGCGTGTGCCATTTTTCCATTACACGGAAACCAGCAAGACGGGAAGAACCTTTTTCTACCACCTCCCTGGATATTTTCGTAGTAAGCTCATCCAGGGTCCCCTTTGCTTCTGTGCTTGTCTGTGAAGTCACCTCAACCCCGATATATCGAATGATCGAAGAAATGATATCCTGTATAGCGTACTTTTCCGCTTCCGCAAGATCAGCCTTCTTGCTTACTCCCAATCCTATAAAATACATGAAGTCTTTGTTGCTGGCAGGAGGTGTGGTTACCCATGCAGGTACGGGACCAGATGTATATGCTCCGCTGGAGGACTGTCCCGTGGTGGTGCATGCTGCTGTCAGAACGAATGCAAGAAGGATAATTGCGAAAACAGAAAGAGTTTTTTTCATGAATGGGCTCCTTGAATTACAGTATAAATTTATACCACAGTGTTGGCCAACATCGGAGATTGCCCTAAAAACGGGGTGCCCCTATTCGGAGCACCCCGCAAAAAAGTTCAAATTCCTTTAAACAAATTCTACCAATCCTTGTCAGCATCCATTGTGCGGCGCACTACATCCCTGGCCCGGACCTCTGTCTCGGTCTTGGCCGGATTTGCATCAAAGGCACGCGCGACTGCGTTGCGGACTTCCTGCTGTGGAATCTTCACGAGAATGTAATATTCATATACATCGTTCGTTTTTTTGTTGGCATCCGTGTAGCGACGGAGAATCCAGTATTCCGCATGGCGGCGTGTTCCAGCTACCTTCGCGTCGGCAAGACTCTTCACAATCTTCTCAAAATAGGTGTCAGCACCATTTACGCTTCCGACCATGGCACCCGCAAACTTGGACTGAATGCGGTTTGAAACCAGGCGGGCAATCTCGGAATCCACTATAAAATTGGACGCCCATACTTTGGTTGCATTGAGGTCCGCGCCCTGAAGTGATTCCTTGAATACAAAGTAATCCTTGAAATCCGACAGTTTTTCAATTTCGCCCTGGTCCATGATCACCCAGTTTGGCACATTGGAAAGACCGCGAAACTGATGGTCGATGATCTCAGAGGTAGCGGGCTGACCTTGCGCGGGTCCTACATTCGGGTCTTTCGCCTTTGGTTCTGACGCACAACCGACGAACAGAATTGACGCTGCCACGAGGGTTACAATAATGAATTTCTTCATTGTTTCCTCCATATTTGTTTTTCTCTATCGAGAGGCAACGCCCCTCTTACATCCCTGTTGTGAAAGTGAAACTTTTTCCCCTCTGGGAAACAAGCTTCAATCCTTCGAGACCGGGAACTGTCTCCGATGTTGAATAAATGACGGACTCAAAATCCTCTGGCAGACCAAACATGTACACATAGTACTTGCCCTCCGTGTCTGTACTGTAAACGGATTCCACGCTTTTAACCACCTGCGTCTGGGATTTGAGCCTGTTGATAAAATTAAGAAGAGTCCTGGCATCCGCGGTATCCACAATATAAAGCTCATACCTGATGCCACGTTCCACTGCTTTGCCCATATATTCTCTTGTGGTGAGCAGAAGCTCCTCCATGATCCTGTTAATGCATGCACCAACAGCATTTGTCCTGGCAAGCTCATCTGATGAACCGAGGGACTTGTCCAGCTGGTTGTAGCTCTTGGAAGCGAGCATTCTCCCTGTTGAAGCCTCAAAAACCGTCAGAGAGACATTCGCCTGGGCATAGAACTGCATTCCGCGCTTCTCGCTCTGGACCAGGAGGTCTATGACAATATAGACATCTGCGTTGAGTTTCTGGGCAAGCCACTGGACTACTGAGAGGTTTTCTCCCTTGACATCCTCCACAAGAGTAGTGTGATCCTTTTTAAGATTTTCTATCTGGTCAAGAAGCACCACATCCACGTTTTTCTTTGAAAGAAAATCATTTGCAAAAGTCACGGCCTTGCGGTACAGATACTCATCAGACACGGCGATTTTGGTTTTTTCATCTATATAAACCATGAAATGCAGCTTGTCTATATATGAGGTGATAAATGCTTTTTCAGTGTCCTGCGGGGTTTGAGCATCCTGGCTATATGCAGTAACTCCCGATAATATCAATATCAGTAAAGTTACAGCTTTAAAAAGGTGTTTCATTTCCTTCTCCTATAATTTAATTGAAATACCGCCAGCAGCCAGGATACCCTGCCTGGCGCCGAACCAGTATTCATATCCACCATTCAAAAGTATTTTCAGATCCCGCGATACCAGTATGGAAAATTCTACGATACCGCGCAGACCAAATCCAACAAATGTGCTGTCATTCTCCGCCGTAACGGAAATTCTCTCCTCAATACCCACAGACGGGATTGCCGCAAATTCGACGGGTCCGAAATAAAGCCGTAATTCCACGCCAGCGTGCAAGCGTACTGGAAACCATTCCTGATAGGTCTCTAAAGGATAAACCTGAAACTCAACATCAAATAACGGCCTCATTCCAGTCAACCAGCGGGCTAAAGTCAGGCGAAGCCCCACATATGAGGTGAGTTCCTGGTCCTCTGTCAACGGTATCAGCGTGACGCTGTAGGGTGAAAGTTCAAGACCAATCCTGGGTAGCTCCTCCACCGAATCACCCACCACAAGCGGACCAGCCTGGTATCTCACTTGGCCGATCGAAACCTTCTCTGTCACCTCAGTGACCATGATCAGGGCTTTATCATGGCTTATGATCTGTCCAGAAGGCAAAATCTCTGACCCGCGGATGACATATTCGCCCCCAATAAAAGCGCCGCCCTGGCTGCCATGCTCAATGATGACCTCATCACCAGAAACACCCAGGATCACAGTGCCGATTTTCAGCTCCTTTACCTGGCCAATCTCATAAGCCAGAAGGGGCGGAATGTTATTAAGAGCATCCTCCAGGGCACGGGCCTTGTCCCTGTCATACCCCATGGTCTGGACAGATTTTTCCGCTATGATCTTCATATCAGCGGTTTGGGCTATATAAAAATCAGTATGGACAGTTACCTTGAAGCGCTCCTGTCCTTCACGCATTTCACTCTCTTCCTTTATCTGTGAAATAACAGGTACCATAATGTATACGGATCCAAGCAGTTTCAGGAAAAGACCCTTTTCAAATTCCCTCTCGCCAAACCGTATGGTTTCCGGTATATTCTCCGAATTTCCGCGCGCCTTTTCAAACAAATCCAGAAGCTCTGCAAGATCCTCCTTTTTCAGGGAAATCCCGATCCTCTGCACATTATAACGACTCGCGGAAACAACCGCACTTCCTATCCCTGAGTCTACTGCCTCAAGTGCCCCAGCCTGCAATTCGTATTGGCCGGAAAATATGCTGCACAGTGCTATCTCGCGTTTCTCAGGTTCCACAGCAACAAGCGGGAAGAGTGCCGAGAGAAAAAAAAGAATAAGGAAAAGGTCTTTAACATTCAATGAAAACATCATATTTGAAACTACAAACTAACATTATAATGCGATAAATCATATTTTTCAACTTTTTCACTGGAGAAACGAAATTTGTCGGAAAAAAAAGATGAAATTCATGAATGAGTGAACAAATTTACTGTAACTTTCCAATGATATGCCGGCCTTGACACTCCTCCCTTGTTTCTCATAGTCTGAACGCCATGATTATTGTACTCGAACACGACATTAATCCATCCCTTAAGGAAGAAATCCGCACATTTCTGACCGGAAGGGGATATACAATAAAGGAAATTATCGGCGAAGAAGAGACGATTTTCGGAGCTGTGGGCATGGCATCAGTAGATCCCCTTGAAGTGGAGATAATGCCTGGTGTCAAACGTGTAATTCCCATTTCATCTCCTTACAAGCTCGCCTCGAGGGAATTCCGTCACGAGGACACTGTTATCACGGTCGGACCTGTAAAAATCGGGGGGTCACGGGTCACGGTCATTGCAGGCCCCTGTGCAGTTGAATCCAGAACCCAGATCATGGAAATAGCGGAAATTCTGAAGAATTCAGGGGCGGTAATATTGCGGGGCGGCGCCTACAAACCCAGGACCTCGCCATACGCTTTCCAGGGGCTTGGAGAGGAAGGGCTCAAATACTTGAAGGAAGCAGGCGCTTCGCAGGGAATGCCCGTGGTATCAGAGATCGTCTCGACCGAACACTCTGAAATGATGAAGGACTATGTTGATATATTCCAGATAGGCGCCAGAAACATGCAGAACTTTGAGCTGCTGAAAAAGGTCGGGGCCATCGGGAAACCAGTGCTTTTAAAGCGCGGCCTCGCGGCAACCATCCAGGAACTGCTGATGTCAGCTGAATACCTTCTTGCCCATGGAGCCGACAATGTAATGCTCTGCGAACGCGGAATCAGAACTTTTGAAACCGCCACACGAAATACACTGGACATCTCGGCTATTCCCGTTGTAAAAAAACTCAGTCATCTGCCCATCCTTGTGGATCCCTCACATGCCACAGGCATTCGTGAAAAAGTGCCTCCCATGGCACTTGCTGCGGTAGCTGCCGGAGCGCACGGCATCACTGTCGAGGTACACGCGGAGCCTGATAAGGCGCTCTCCGATGGGCCACAGTCCCTGTATCCTGAACAGTTTGAAAAGCTCATGAGGGATATACAAGCCCTGACGCCCGTGCTCCAGAAGGAATTGAGCCGCTTACCCGCAGACATGGAAATTGGGAAAAACAGGCGGCTCACCGAGATTAAAAAAACCAAAGGAAAGCCTGGAGTCGCATTTCAGGGAGAACGCGGCTCTTTCAGCGAGAAAGCCATCAACCTGCATTTCCATGAAGAAGTCACTCCCATTCCATGCCAGGAGTTCAGGGACGTTTTCCAGAGTGTTCTGGCAGGCTCGGCATATTACGGCATGATCCCGGTTGAAAACTCCCTTTCAGGATCAATACATCAGAATTACGACCTCTTCCTTGAATTTCCGGATATTAAAATAATAGGTGAAAAGAAAATCAGGATAATCCATAATCTGATTACCATTCCTGGCGCTGATATCTCTGACATAAAGAGGGTTTACTCGCATCCTCAGGGGTTCGCGCAGTGCGCCAAGTTTCTGGAGCAGTATCCTGGATGGGAAAAGATCGCTTACTATGATACAGCAGGATCAGTGGCGCATATAGCACAAAAAGGCGCAAGGGAAAACGCGGCGATAGCAAGCGAAGAAGCTGCGGCAATAAACAGGCTTTCCGTACTCAAGGCAGGAATAGAAACAAACCCGCAGAATTATACGAGGTTTGTTGTCATCGTCCGCGATGACCACGCGGACATCAAAGATCCGGGGAAGGCATCGCTTGTCTTTGCCACAATGGATAAACCTGGCGCACTATTTGCGGCCCTGAAAGTCCTTGCCGACTACAACCTCAACATGACAAAGCTGGAATCACGGCCTATTCCCGGCAAGCCCTGGGAATACATGTTCTACGTGGATGTCCAGCTCTCAGCTGACCGGACAATTTTCCCCAAAGCACTTGAAGAATTGGAACACCACGCCGAAGAACTCCGCATACTGGGGACTTACAAGGTATGACTGAAAATCTTTAAGGGCAGGCTGCACGGGAATTATGTGCCGCTGGTCTTGATGCCAAGACGCTTCATCTGTTCTTCTTCTTCACGGATGGCGACATATTCATGCTTTTTCTGGTTGGCCTTTACGATGCTGTTTTTGATGGAATTGAGCTCCAGCTTGATACCCCTGACTTTACCGCGCTTGTCCTTTGGTATCTCGTTTTTGAAAAAATTGATAAGGCCTTCAAACCTTCTATATATTATCTGGAGCTGGATGAGATTCCCGTTCAGCAGGGTAAATATCTTGTCCTCAGGCGAAACTTCCAGTTTGTGAAAAATCTGGCTGCCCTTGCTTGTCAATCCTGAAAAGAGGTGAATGGCCTTTTTGGACTCATCAACGAATTCAAGGAAATCAACCTTTTCTGCCTTGTTTGAATTTGATCCAACATCAAAATATTCTATTTCATACAGCTTGCGCTCTTCCTGGCGGCTAATGAGTTTCACGAGCCACCGTCTGATCCTTCGGCCGAAGGTCATCTGCTGGCTGTCCAGTATTGCCTGTGCTTCCACAATCTT
>RPPD01000075.1 GCA_003818675.1 Spirochaetaceae bacterium | reverse complement strand
TTTGGACAAATGCCGTGCGCAGGCGATCCAGAATTGCGGTACAATGGGCTTCATCCTCAATTCCGAAGTCCCGCAGAACATATGGCTCAATCTGGTCGTAATTGATCTTTTTTTCCTCAAGATTGGCCAGGCAATTGGCAAAATATACGGTATTGACTATGTCCTTGAATTCCGCGTCCACGAGCAGGGGCTCGTGATGATACCTGATTGCAGCCACCAGCTGCCTGGGAAAATTCCACTTTTCCGCCATGCGCGCACCCACGTCTGCGTGGTTTAAACCACTTGAAAGCCGTTCGAACATGCCCGTTGGAATGCTCTTGACCTTGCAGAAGTTCTGGATTTTGTCTATGAGGTGCGGGTGGATTGAAGTGAAAACTATCTGTCCAAGGTCATGAAGTATGCCACCAACATATGCATCATCAAGTATGTCTTTCTTGCGTTTGAAGTTCTTGGCCAGGGTATAGGCATAGAAAGCAGTCCTGTAGCTGTGGTCCCAGAGCCACTTGATTTCTGAAAACTTGCGGAAGAATATTTTCTGGGTTCCATAGGAATAAAGCAAATTCTTAAGCGTGCGCAAACCCACCAGCTTGACCGCTTCCACGATGTTGTCCACCTTCTTTGGGAGCATGAACTGGGCTGAGTTGACCAGTTTCAGGAGGTCTGCGGTCAGAGACGGATCTATGCTTATCTGACGGGCTATATCCGAAATATCGGTATTGGGATCCGAGATAAGTTTCTGCAGATGGACAATGTTCTCAGGGAACTGGGGCAGAGCGTCTATTTCCTTGCCGAACTCTTCTATAAGCAGATCCAGTTTCTCCAAATGAATCTCTGAGAAGGGTATGGCAAGCGTGGCGACAGTCTCTCCATCCTTGAAATCCAGGTCAAAGCAGTCATCCGTGAGGCCTATTTTTTTTAGCATAAGCATGATAATTATGATTCCAAGACCAGCTCCTTCTGAATTGTCAATGAGAGTGGCTGGTGCGTCCTCAACGCTGTTGAATGCCCTTGCTCGCGCTATACGGTCAAAAACACGTATCTGCTCTGTCTTGGTAATCTCTACATTGTTTCTGACTGAAAGTATGAAGTTGTTTCCCTGCTTCTGGAAGACTATTTTTACATAGAATCCGTGCTCTTTCTGCTTTTGCAAAAAGAAATTGATGTTCTCAAGGGTTTCTTCCTTGAAATTCTTCATTCCGGATTCGTAATCATCCTTGTTGTTGATGTCCAGGCCCTTTTCATTGAAGAATACCCTCTTGGTATTGGCCTTCTGTGCATTAAGCGCAATTTCACGCATGCAGTAGGCAAGACGGTCTTTCAGTTTTTCCTGGCCAAGTTCAATGAGAAAAGCCTCCAGGATCCGTTCAATGTAGAGCTCTGTCTCGTGGGGAATGGAAAACAGCTTTATGACCAGGGGAACTGCGGTATGGAGTGCCCGGCGGACCTTGTCGACATCAACTTCAGGTAGAGTTCTCACCTCTGCTTCTCCTTGAAACATCGATACTTGAATGGTACTTCATCCATTCTATTAGAAGCGAATGGAAATTACAACTAGGAAACTATTTAGCTGGGGATTTTAAATCCAGGAAACTCTTCAGAAATCCATTCTGACCGGTATTCCCCGCTCTGCGAGATATTCCTTGATGGTCCGTATCGAGTATGTGCCGAAATGTACCATGGAAGCCACAAGCGCGGCATCCGCGCTGGCATTTGCAAACACCTGGAACAGGTGTTCAGGGGTTCCTGCCCCACCCGAAGCCACTACCGGGATCTGTACAGCCTCGGAGATCATCCTGGTGAGCCTGCACTCATAGCCGTTTTTAGTACCGTCAGCATCGATTGAATTGAGGACTATTTCACCGGCGCCCAGTTTCTCCGCCTTGAGTACCCATTCCAGGGCGTCCAGGCCGGTTTTTCTCCGTCCGCCGTCTATGACCACCCGGTATCCCGACGGCATTTCCGGATCGGTAAGCGCGTCCATCCCGAGTACTATGCACTGGCGGCCGAAAAGGGACGCTCCCTCCTCAATTATGCCGGGATTCTGCACAGCCTGCGAGTTCACACTTACCTTTTCAGCGCCTGCCAGAAGCACCGCGCGCATTTCCCGTACTGAGCCTATGCCGCCACCTACGGAAAACGGGATGAATATCTGCTCGGCCACGCGCGCCACGACATCGATCATGATCCCGCGCTTCTCGGCCGAAGCTGTAATATCGTAAAAAACCAGCTCATCCACACCCTCTTCGTAATAGAACCTGGCCATGGTCACGGGATCGCCGATGTCTATGTTCTCCTTGAACTTTACACCTTTGGTGGTCCGGCCGTCCTTTACATCGAGACAGACTATTACGCGTTTTTCGAGCATGACTTTGTTCCTTGTTGTCAGGCCTTCCAGGCCAGGAAATTCTCAAGCAGTGCGAGGCCGTATTTCCCGGATTTTTCAGGGTGGAACTGGAATGCCACCAGGTTATCCTTTGCCAGTGCAGCCGGAAAACTGATCATGTATTCGCTTTTCGCGAGCACGGCATCCGGTCCGGGTTCCGGGTAATACGAATGCACGAAATAAAAGGAGGCATTCGTTGGCACACCCTTCATCACCTCGTGTTCGCGCACAGGACTGACCTGATTCCAGCCCATGTGCGGGATCTTGAATCCGGGGGTCGAGGGGAACAGTCTGGCCTTTCCCGGGATGAGCCCCAGGCATAAGGTATCACTCTCCTCGGAGCTCTCAAGTATTATCTGGGAGCCGAGGCAGATGCCAAGAAGCGGCTTTCCCGTTTTGTGAAATTCCTGTATCGCCTTGCCCAGACCTGTCTCTTCCAGTACCGACATCGCCGCCCTGGCTTCTCCCACGCCTGGAAAAATAAGCTTGTCCGCGCCCGCCACGACATCCGGATCAGCGGTGACAATAAAATCCGCCTTGAGAAATTCAAGGGCGGTTTGGACACTTCGCAGATTGCCTGCCTTGTAGTCCACAACGCATGTCTTCATTTATCGACTCCGCCAAAAAGCGATGCTGAAAGCGAAGCCAGCTCATCCTGGGTCACTGAAAACCTGGACATCTTGACCATCCTGCCCTCGACGGAAAACTCCACGTCGCGGAGCCGCTCGATCCCGTTTTCCATATCTGTTTTTCTGATGACAGCCAGCATCACAAACTGGAAGAGCCTCTTGAATGCCTCGGGCTCCACTTCCTCCGAAACCTGGATCACGCTGGTAAGATCGTATTTCCCCGAGTTGCGCACTCCCCTGATCCAGACTTCTTCCACAAAATTTTTCTTGAGATTCAGGGCAAACTGTGATGCAGTGGCCGGGTCTATGCCCACGGGAAACAATATGAGAATGCTGGATGTCTGCATCTCCTTCTCTATCTCCCGTGAGAGATCCGCTTCTCCAAGATTTGCATATGACTCGAGCATTGGCACGATGTCACCCTGTGAAAGGAGGATGAGCCAGCCTGTGGGGATGGCAATGGAAATGCCGTTCTCACGGTTCTTCCAGTAATTGTGCTTGCCCCTGATTTCCTCCCACTCCTTGTTCCAGGAGAGCGCGGAATTGATGAACATGACAGGATACCCTCCCACGAGTACAAAAGAGACCTCTGTGCGGCCATCCGTGTTTCTTCCCACGCTTGCGTAGATCCTGTTTGTGCTGTTGATGATGGCCTCTGTATCGCCAGAGGCATACGGTGTTTTTTTCAGTATTGTCTGCACGAGATCACGTGAATCACTCGAGTCAATGCACACGTAAAGCGATCCATTTTGTGGAAGGATTGAAACAAGATTTGCCGGAGTGATTCCATCAGGCAGACTTCCACATCCTGAAAAAACGAGCAAGAGAGGTATAAAAAAAAATTGTATAATCTGCCAGTGTTTCATGTGGTTTTGCTTATTTCTTCCCCCCGATAGAAACTGAAAGACCGCAGAGACAGGACCCTTCCCCGCATTCCAGCGCTTCCTGGCCATGGTCTTTCTTCCATTCCCAGGCAACAGCCAGGGTCTCCCGCGAGAGGTACTCAGAAAAGTTCTCAACCGCTTCTTTCACCTGCGGATCTCCATGCAATATCAGGCTTATCCGGTCCGTTACTTGCAGACCCCTGTTCTTCCGCATGTTCTGTATTCCCCGTACGAGATCCCTGACCAATCCCTCCTGAACAAGCTCTTCCGAGAGTGTTGGATCAAGGGCTACGGTGAGGCTTCCATCGTTTGCGACCTTCAGGTTTTCTTTCTCAGTTCTCTGGATTATAAGGCTTTCCTGGTCAAGACTGATTGTCTTTCCGGCAACCGTGACAGGCACGGTTTTTCCATTGGCTACGGCCGAGATATCTGCGGGTTTCATCTTTTCAATAATCTGAGCTGCTTCCTTCATGTCCTTGCCCAGGACTTTTCCAAGTACCTTGAAATTGGCCTTAATCGAGTATGTCACCAGGTCCTCCTCGTTTTCACGGAAGACTACTTTCTTTACATTCAATTCCTCGGCCACCAACTCCTGCATTTTTTCAAGTATCGCGCGCTCCTCACTGTCCCTGGTGACAAGGTGAACCGAACCCAGCGGCTGCCTGTTTTTCAGCGAGAACATGGAGCGAAGGCTGCGTCCCATTGTGATCGCGCGCCTGACAGTATCCATTTCCTTTTCAAGCCCCAAGTCACGGCGGGATTCATCTGCAACGGGAAAAGTGCAGAGGTGTACTGAGTCAGGCGATCCTGCAGGCTTTATATTCTGGTAAATTTCCTCTGTCACAAACGGGATGAACGGTGATGCCACGAGCACCACCTTCATGAGCACACAGAATAGCGTCTCGTATGCCTCCTTCTTGTCCGAATCATTCTCCGATCTCCAAAACCTTCGCCTGGATCTTCTGATATACCAGTTGTTCAGAAGATCTATAAAGGTGATGAAAAAATCTACCGCTTTCTGCAAGTCATAACGGTCAAGCTCCCTTGTCACTGACCCGACCATCCGTTCCACTTCTGAAAGAATCCAGCGATCAAGCGGATTTGAAGGTTTGGCGGGCGCTGACAAGGGCGCAAGCTTGTCGATGTTTGCGTATGTTATAAAAAATGAATACGAGTTCCACAGCGGGATGATCACGTTCTTGAGCTCTTCCTTCACTCCGTCATCACTGTAGCGCAGATCCTCGGCCTTGAGTACCGCTGAATGCAGGAGGAAAAGCCTGAGTGCATCCGCGCCGTAGGTATTCATGACCACAGAAGGATCAGTATAGTTTCTCTCTGATTTGGACATCTTCTTGCCGTCCGCGGCAAGCACCATTCCGTTTACCACCACGTTCTTGAACGCGGGTCTGTCAAACAGCGCTGATGAAAGCACGGTCAATGTGTAGAACCAACCCCTGGTCTGGTCCTGTGCTTCTGCAATGAAGTCCGAGGGGAAGTGTGCCTCAAAGAAATCCTTGTGCTCAAAGGGATAGTGAAGCTGTGCATAGGGCATTGAGCCCGATTCAAACCAGCAGTCCAGGACCTCAGGAATACGCTTCATTGTACCGCTGCAAACACCTCCTTCGGCGGTGTTTGCATTGCACCTCCACGTGAGGTCGTCTATAAAATGCTTGTGCAGGTCAGTGATTTTTTTGCCTGTTTTATTCTCAAGCTCTTCGCGCGAGCCTATGCATTCTGTGCTCTTGCAGGAGTCGCACTTCCAGATCGGAAGGGGATTTCCCCAATAGCGGTTGCGGGAGATGGCCCAGTCTCGCGCATTTTCCAGCCACTTGCCAAAGCGGCCATGCTTCAAATGCTCTGGCATCCAGTAGATCTCTTCGTTGGCCGCCAGCATTTTGGGTTTCAGCTTTTCCACGTCCACGAACCATGATGAAATTGCGCGGTAGACCAGCGGGGATTTGCACCGCCAGCAATGCGGATATGAGTGCAGGTAAGTATCCCGCTTGACGAGCTTGCCAGAAGCCTTAAGGTCATCTATGATTTTTTTATCTGCGGATTTTACAAACATTCCCTTGTAAGCACTGACTTCGGGTGTGAACGCGCATTCCGCGTCCACGGGGCAGACAGTCGGGAGCCCAGAGTCCTTCATCACATTGTAGTCATCCTCGCCGAATCCGGGCGCAATGTGAACAATTCCTGTTCCGTCCTCGGTAGTGACAAAGTCACCAAGGGTTGTCTTGAATGCCCCTTTTGCCGCCAGATCCGCAAAGTACGGGAAGAGAGGTTCGTAGGATACACCTGCAAACTCTTTACCCTTGAACTTCTTTACCAAAGAGTAATCAGACTCCTTCTTGTAATAAGCTTCAAGCCTGTCCTCTGCCAGGATGTAGAGGTCATTTCCGTCCTTGACCTCGACATAGGTGACATCCGCTCCAAAGGCCAAAGCCAGATTTGAGGGCAGAGTCCATGGAGTTGTTGTCCAGGCAAGTATGAATGTGTTCTCCTGTCCTTTTACCTTGAAACGGACAGTAATGGCAGGGTCATGGATGTCCTTGTAGCCGCCCAGGTTAAGTTCAAAATTTGAGAGCGCTGTTGAACAGCGCGGGCAATATGGAAGAATCTTGTATCCCTCATAGACAAGCTTTTTCTTCCAGAGCTGTGAGATCACCCACCATATTGATTCCATGTATCCCAAATCCATTGTCTTGTAGTCATGGTCAAAATCAACCCAGCGGCCCGCGCGGGTCATGATGGTGCGCCATTCCTTTGTGTAGCGCAGTACAATTGAACGGCAGGCCTCGTTGAATTTTGCAATGCCATATTCCTCGATTTCCCTTTTTCCCGAGATGCCGAGTTCCTTCTCCATCTCGTATTCCACCGGCAGCCCATGGCAATCCCAGCCAAAGCGGCGCTCCACCTTCATGCCCTTCATGGTCTTGTAGCGCGGAATCACGTCCTTGATGGTGCCGGGCACGAAATGGCCAAAGTGGGGAAGGCCCGTGGCAAAGGGAGGTCCGTCGTAGAAAACATATTCCGGAGCATCCTCACGCTGACTTATTGATTTCTTGAACGTATCGTGTTTGGTCCAGAACGCGAGGACACCTTCCTCCATTTTTGGAAAATCTATTTTGGGATCAACAGGCTTGTACAAACTAAATCTCCTTACAAGAACTTTCGTGTCAAAAAGCCTATTATTGAAAGAACTGCACAAAGAAGTCAAGAGTCATGGCTTTTTCAGGAAGGCGACAAGCTCGTTATGGATGAGACCGTTTGTGGCGGCCATTGAAGATGGCTTGATTCCAGTTTCACCGCCTTCATATGTTGTAGCCTGGCCTCCTGCCTCTGAAAGAATCAGTTTACCCGCGGCAAAATCCCAGGGATTGAGCATGTACTCAAAATAACCGTCAATGCGGCCACAGGCCACCCAGCAAAGGTCAAGAGCCGCAGAACCGAAGCGCCTGATATCCGTGATTCCCATGACCAGGAGTTCCTCGATTTTTTTAAGAGAGCGTTTCATGGCTTCACCCCTGTCGTAATAGAAGCCTATGGAAAACAGGCTCTCCGTGAGCCGCCCGGCTTTCGAAACCCTGATTGCTTCTTCATTGCAGAAAGCGCCATTGTCCTTTATTGCTGTAAACTGCTCGTCACGCGTGATGTCCCAGACAAGGCCGGTGATGAGTTCTCCGCGTAATGCAAGAGCAATTGATATGGACCAGACGGGCAGTCCATGTGCGAAATTGGTAGTCCCGTCAAGCGGGTCAATTATCCAGGTATACTCAGATCCGGTTTTTCCGTATTCGTGTTCCTCGGCCAGGATGTTGTGACCCGGGCATTGCGCCAGAATTACCTCTGTGATGGCCTTTTCACACTCCACATCCGCCTGCGTGACCAGGTTGTAATGTTGTGTATTCTTGGTCCTGATGGAAAGCGGGGTCTTGTAATACTTTTCAAGTACTTCCCGTCCTTTTTGCGCGGCCTTTTTGGCGATTTCCATGAATGAAACAGGTGTGTTTTTTTCAGTCATTACAGGTCAAACCGTGTACCTTCCTCCAACCTTGATAGCTGGTATTCTTTCCTGTATAATCTACTCACATTCACACTCTGCGACAATGCGGGCGGAACCATAAAAAATTCCGTGCCGTGTGGAAAAGGTGTTTCATGCGACAAATATTTATTCTGCTCTGTATGATAATTGCAGGAAGCCCTGCTGCATGGGCTCATCCCAATGATGTCGCGACTGTGTCACTGGCACATTACCAGACAGAAACCGCACATAAACATTATTTAAACGGCAAAGTTTTTATCAATGGATATGTAATTGCCCAGCTCGCACAGCAGTATAACCTTGATCCAGCCCAGCTCGTGGAGTATCAACTCAGAAACACAGTCTGGCCCTACTTTGACTACCACTTAGGAATCGAGGGTAAAAAC
>RPPD01000074.1 GCA_003818675.1 Spirochaetaceae bacterium | reverse complement strand
TCTGCGGCGATGTTGGCTACGGCAAGACAGAGATTGCGCTGCGGGCAGCATTCAAGGCCGTGATGAGTGGGAAACAGGCCGCCCTGCTCGCACCCACGACAATTCTTGTTGAACAGCATTTTGAAACCTTTGAAGAAAGGTTTGAGGGTTTCCCTGTTAAAATCGCCATGCTTTCCCGCTTTGTTTCGGCAAGGGAACAGAAGAAGGTTGTACAGGGTCTTGCGGACCATTCTGTGGATATTGTTATTGGAACTCACAGGCTGCTGCAGAAGGATGTGGCTTTCAAGGACCTTGGGCTTCTGGTTGTAGACGAGGAACAGCGTTTTGGTGTAAAGCACAAGGAGCGGATCAAGGAGCTTAAAGCTACTGTGGACTGTCTGACCCTGACAGCCACTCCAATACCGCGCACGCTTTACATGTCGCTTGTAAAGATCAGGGACATGTCCCAGCTCTCAACACCTCCGCAGAACAGGCTTCCAATTGAAACCTTTGTCACCGAGTTTAACGAGGATATTATTAAAAAGGCCATATCCCATGAAATTGAACGTGGAGGCCAGGTGTTCTTCCTCCACAACAGGATAGAATCCATTCACATTCCGGCCTCATTGCTTTCGAGGCTTTTTCCGCATCTGCGCATAGCTGTTGCCCATGGAAAACTCACAGGGGATGAGCTTGAAGTGATCATGCATGATTTCATACACGGAAATTACCATATCCTCATTTCAACTGCCATCATTGAGAACGGGATAGACATCCCGAATGTGAATACAATCATCATCGACAGGGCGGATCTGTTTGGCATTTCACAGCTCTACCAGTTGCGTGGAAGGGTGGGCAGGAGCGATCTGCCGGCCTTTGCATACCTGCTTTATCCCGAGTCGCATGCGCTTACAGAAAAGGCCGCCAAGAGGCTCAAGATCATCTCAGACCATACGGAACTGGGTTCCGGGTTCAAGATTGCCATGAAGGACCTTGAGATGCGCGGTGCGGGCAATATTTTGGGCGCCCAGCAACATGGGGACATCCTGGCTGTTGGTTTTGAGATGTACGTCAAACTTTTGAATGAAAAGGTGCGTGAACTTGAGGGAAAAGTTGATGAAGACCGGATGGACGAGCTTTATCTGGAACTTGAATATTCGGGATTCATGCCTGATTCATATATTACAGAACCCCTTGAAAAGATGGAGACATACAAGCAGATCGCATCAATAACAACGCCTGAAGATTTTGATCGTGTCTATACGGGAATCGAGGACAGATTCGGACCCATGCCAGAGGAACTGTCAAGCATTCTTTCCATAGCGGAGATCCGCATACTGTGCAAGAAACTCGGCATAAAGTCATTGCGGGAAAAGCAGGGTCAGGCGAGGATAGAGTTTCTGCGCGTTTCCCAAATCAGTGCTGACAAGGTGATGAGGCTTATCAGGGAAAGCGGCGGGAAAGTATTTCTCAACAGTCATGAACCGGCCTGCATATTCCTGAAAACGGGTTCAATTGGACTCAAGGAAAAATCTGTATTCATCAAGGAAAAACTGTCAGGATTGCTATAATAAAACGGGCGTGAAGACAGATATCAAGTCTGTTTGAATATTGCAGGTTGTCAATCAAATTTCTGGCGGTCCAGGAGTTCCTTTTCAAGAATAAGCTTGTTACGAGCAATATCTATATAGTCACTGGCTGGAGTGTAAGTCGGATCCAATTCAAGTACCTGCTCCCAGTATTTTATGGCTTCCTCTATTTTGCCTTCTGCAAAGCTTGTGACACCCTTTATGTACAGGTCATCAGTTGAACCTGTTTTACCGGACCTTCCCTGATCACCGAGATTGAAACGGGCAGTGATGCTGAATTTATCAAGCGGATTTAATGTATTGGTGAGGTCCAGACTGTAGTTGACAGTGAACTGGACATCAGGAAGTTCAATTGACGTGCCAAGCGCGAAGATAGGATTGCCGCCCTTGAGCTTGACACCGCTTAAAAGAATGATTTCACGGGTAAAGGCGAGCGACATGCCGGCAGCAAAATACCATTGCTCTGACGGCACGTTTGTAAAGAGGTTAATCGGGAGATTGAAGTCAACCGACAGGGTGAGCGGCCGCAGAGGAGAATAGGCAAGTCCCGCAGTGAAAAGTGTTGGAACAGGATCAATAAGCGGGATTGGGGAAAAATTCTTGAATGTTGCTCCAATTGAAAAGTTATTTTCGTTTGCGTTGTAGAATTTCAGAAAATTGAAACGGGTAAGGAGTCCGACGTCCAACATGCCTGTTAATACGGATTGTCCTGCGTATATGTTGTCAGGAATTCCCATATATGCTAGTTTGAGATTCGCGCCCACTGAAAGCCCGTGGAAGTAGTAATTTTTAAAGAGATTGTAGGAGATGTTTGCGGTTCCTATTGTTTCAAGGTAATAACCGGTTCCGCCAGTTCGTCCCCACTCGTCTTTTTCAGTAAAAGGAACATAGAGAAACTTGCCTGAAAAAGCCAGGCCCATATCGTCAATTCTTGTGGAGTAGACAATACCCTCGATGTTTGAATCCATTATCCAGCTGTGATGGAGGAAGGCGAGTTCAGTGTTGGGCAGAGTGGCGCTGGCTGCGGGATTGGATTCAATGAATGAAATATCATTCGCAACTGCAGTAAAGGCAGTTCCCATGCCTTCATATTTGCCGCCCATTGGTATGAAAAGGCTGGGAAAGAGGGTAAGGCCTGCATTGGGGTCCATGGAAGGATAAAAGAAGTCTGACCAGGAATGATAGAAGTCCTCATATTCCGCAAAAAGGACGCTTCCGAGAATGGTAATGAGTATAAAAAATAAAGCTCTTTTCATCCCTGCCTGTTAATATACTACAGATTATCGGAAAAAACCACCAGGTATTTGAGCCTGGAGACTGTTACTCAATAATGCCAAAAATGCATAAAATTTCTGATTATTTTTATTAAAAAATTTGATTTTTGTAATGGTTATTGATATAATATAAACGAATGAGCGTTCGTTTTTAGAAGGAGAGGGGAATGAAAAAACCTGCTGATATTCTGGCAAATTTCATTATCAAGTTCAGATGGTGGATAATCATTGGCACACTTGTGCTTGTTACTTTTTTTTCAGTTTTTTTGATCTTTTTTCAATTCGAAAACGATCTCACCTTCTGGGTGGATAAAAATTCAAATATTGGGAAAATGCCCCACTACATCAACGAGACTTTCGGAAGCAACATCCCGCTTCTGATTGCAGTGGAAATGGATGATGCGTTTTCCTTCAGCAACCTCACCCGGTTAAAACAGCTCACAGATGAACTTGAAGCGCTTCCAAGCGTCGATAGTGTCATGGCGCTCTCAAATATTGAAGACATCATACCGACTGAAAACGGAATCCTGGTGGAAAAGCTTGTCACATATCCGCTTCCAGGTGACGCAACGGCACTTCAGGCTTTGAGGACGCATGTCCTTGCGGATAGCCAGTATGCCGGCCGGCTTGTTTCAAATGACGGGAAAACCATGATGATCGTTGTCAAGCTTGTTTTCGGATTGAAAGCTGACAAAGCGGCTGGGGAAATAAGGACCATTACTGAAAAGGTGTTTTCAGGAAAGAACACAAAGCTCTATTTCAGCGGCAGCACCTTTATCATGAACTCCATTTCGGAAATAGTGACAGGAGACTTAATCTTTCTTGTACCGTTTGTCACTGTTCTGATCCTGGGAATTCTCTTTCTGTCATTCAGGACCATACGCGGCGTTGTCCTGCCGCTTGTTACGGTCATTTTATCAGCCGCCCTTACCATGGGGATCATGTCCTTCCTGCAAGTGCCGTTGAATGTCATGAGTTCGGCGATCCCGGTGCTCCTGATTGCAGTTGGCAGCGCGTATGGAATTCACGTTCTCAACAATTACTATGAAACTGCAGAAAGCGAAGGCAGTAAACCTGACAAGAACAAGGTAGTCAGCCACATGATCCGTCATGTGGGCCTGCCGGTATTGATGGCTGGTCTTACGACAATAGCCGGGTTTATATCCAATGTCACGGCGGAAGTGAGCCTCATCGTAACATTCGGGATTTTCACTGCTCTTGGCGTTACGCTCGCCATGATCATCGCCCTGCTTTTCATTCCCGCGCTTCTGTCTGTGCTGCCCTTGCCGAAGAAGAAACCGGTAAAAACCGGTAAGAAAAAATCTGTGGCGGAAAAAAATATTTTTGCCATAAGATGCGCGGATTTTGTCATCAAGTACAGGTGGCCTGTGGTGGCTGCATTCGCTGCAGTCGGGGATGTCGCGGTCTTTTTTGGCATGCAGGTGACGGCAAAGGTGGATATGCTCGGATATTTCAACGAGGATTCCGAGCCAAGACAGGCGAGCGCCTACATCAATGAAAAATTCGGCGGATTTAACCCGCTTTCCGTTTACTTGAAGGCTGACGCGATTGATCCTGATGTTTTGAAGACGATGATGCTTTTTGAGGAGAACATCAAGGCCTATGACAACCTAAATCCGCCCACGGGGCTTTCGGACGTCATTACGGAGCTCAATTACGCCATGACGGGTTTTTCAACCATACCGGAGACAAAGGCAGAAATTGAAAACCTGCTTTTCTTTGTCGAAGGCAAGGAGATGCTTTCCAGCGTCGTGACAAAAGACAGGGGGGAGACCATAGTCACAATGCTCCTGCCCTCAATGAGCAACACCTATCTTGAAAAACTCTTTTTCTACATCGACAGCTTCCTCGACGAATACAGGAGCGGAATAACCGTTGAGAAGAATTATCCGGAACATCCCGCGCTTATTGAGACAGAACGTTTGCTTTTGACAAATCTTCTGCGGAAAGAGGGCATAGAGTGCGACAAGCAGGCTGTTGAAACCTCCGTGGATGCGCTAGTAAAGTCGGCGTCTTCTGTTGTGACATCGATCGATTACAACCAGGTCTACAAATACGCAATAAGCGATGAGGCAGAGATCATCCTGGAGCAAGAGGAAGCGGCTGGTCTCATATTTGCCCTTAAAACAATGAAGCAACCCGATATCGACCAGGTCAAAAAGGCCATCAACAATTCATTTGTCTACATGACTGACTTTACTGACAAGGAGATCACGGCTTTTGCCAGGAGTATACTGCAACAGCTTGAAGAGTCCGGGGATTCCGCAAAGATGACATTTCTTTCCAGGAAGCTTGTGGAGCTTTATCCGGGGCTTGCGGATACCAGTGAATCGCGGATAAACCATGTTATTTCGCCGTTTTTTTGGAAGACAATCCCTGTCGGTAGAAAAGTTGATAGCGCGAAAGTTGCGGTTGTAAATCCTCTGCCCGCAGGTTCCGGAACAACCAACATGACCCGTCAGCTTGTGCGGGAAACCCCGGTGGAAACAATGATAATCACCGGCACTGCAAAGCTCATGGATGATATCAGGTCCAATATTTTCGGCAATCAGATCTCAAGCATATTGATAGCGATACTCGCGGTTTTCATCCTGAATACCATAACCTTCAAATCCGCGTCAGAGGGTCTTGTATCCCTTGCCGCAATTGTTTTCACCATTCTTGTGAACTTCGGAATCATGGGAATATTCGGGATTTCCCTGGATTTCGTCACTGCAATAATTGCGGGAGTTACCATTGGAACCGGAATAGACTATACGATACATTTCATAACAAGGTTTTCCAGGGAGCTTGAAACGGGCTTGACATCCAGGGACGCATTCGCGAAGACGCTTGCCACGACGGGAAAGGCGATCATCTTAAACGCTGTCTCCGTTGGTTTGGGATTTGCTGTGCTTCTATTCTCAAATGTCCAGCCATTTCACACAGCAGGATTAATGCTTGCGGCCTCCATGGCCACGAGTTCGCTTGCCGCGATGACACTGATGCCCGCGATACTGGTTATTACAAAGGTGACCCAACGCAGGGTCAAGAAAATGTTGCTTAAACAGAAAACAGCATGAGGAAGGAGAATTGACATGAAGAAAATCATATTGTCGGCGGTGGTCCTTGTCGCGACAATGGCCGTAATGCCTGCCGCGGTGTTCGCGGAAACAGGCGACGAGATTCTGGCCAAGGTGGAAAACACGCTCACGGGACCAAAAGATTATGAGGCAAGCGCCTCCATGTTGCTCGCCAATATGGACGGCACAGGAAGGGAAGTGCGCGAGCTTCATCTTTGGTTCGCAGGAAAAAACAAGAGCCTGATCAAGTTTGTATCGCCTGCCGGCATAGAAGGGATAGGTCTTTTGGCCGAGGGAGACGGGATAATGAGTCTTTACCTTCCAGCGCAAAACAGGATCCGTGCCATTGAAGGAAGTCTCAAAAACGAAGACTTCCAGGGCACCGACTTTTCATATAATGAAATGGGAACCTATGAATACCGCGAGCATTATGTTTCCGTAATTGATAAAGAGGATGCCTCATCATGGACCCTTGTGCTCACACGCAAACCCGGAAGTGACAGGGTTTATTCGAAACTGTTCATGACCGTGGACAAGACAACGCTGGTTCCGTCGAAAGTTGAACTGTATTCTGGAGATGTGCTGAAAAAGGTACTCACGATTTATGAGACCAAGAAATCCGGTTCATACACCATCCCCGTGAAGATCAGGATAGAAAACGTAGTACGGAAACATTACACAGAGCTGACCCTGGCAGATGTCAAGTTTGACCAGGGCCTGGAAGCACAGGGAATTTTTACCAGGCGTTTCCTCAAAAAGGCCATCCAGTAGGGGGAATGCATGAAAAAGAACATATTTGCCTTGATCGTTCTGCTCTGCGCTGTCTCGGGTTTTGCCCTTGATTTTGATGGTGAGTTTGCAACTGAAACAAGGGTGGATCTTACGGACAAGAGTTATTTCTTCAATCAGGAAAATGGGAAACTCACCTTTGAGCAGCAGGTAGATGATAACCTCTTCGCCAGGGCGAGCATGAAGTTTCGTTACTTCAACAGTCCCATGGGGCTGCAATCGGGCGGATCGCTTCTTACACCATCAGAGCTCTCAATTCTGTCCTCAATAGGCCCGGTTGAAATCTCGCTGGATGAAGCGTTTTTTACATTTACTGACCTGATTTTACCAGGTCTGGATATTTCTGTAGGTAAACAGCGTATTCCATGGGGAACCGCTGATGTGTTGAATCCCACAGATGTCCTGAATCCTTTGGATCTCTCTGACCCGTTTGATTTTGGGAAAAAGACCCCGAGCATCTCCATGACTTTGAGTTATACAATACCTGAAACAGATGTGTACTTCCTCGTTGTAGCAGAGCCATTTTCACAGATAGCGCGACTGAATCCGATGATAACTGCCCAGATGGAAGCCGCGATGATACAAGCGCCCATAACAGGATTTAATGACGATCCTGCAAATCCAGTCATGAAGACTGTTTTGACTCCTGCGGCAGAACTTGAAAATGGGCTTGTGGCTGTAAAAACAGGTTTTCAGGTTGCGGATTTTGACCTATCTGTTAGCTATGCAACACGGATTTCAGATATGCCGCTGGTGAGTAATATTACATTTGACGGGACAGATATCCTTACTCCCCCTGATCCTGTTCCAATAACAGATTATTCGCTTTCTTATTTCCGCGAGCACATGATTGGGGCGGACGTAGTTAAGGACTGGGGCATATTCCTGATGTGGGCAGAGGTGGCCCTCTTTTTTCAGCAGGAGCAGATGGCGACCACAACTATCGTGGGTGGACCTTTGGCTGGCACAACAACATCAACGGCATTGGCCTCGGACCTGTATGTCAAATACACGGTCGGTATGGACAAGGATTTCGGCGGTGGATTTTACATGAACTTCCAGTACGCGCACGGTTTTTTCACCGAACGCGGAAACGAGGGAGCTGGCCGTTTGCAGGATTATATCCTGCTCAGGCTCCAGTATGACACGCTTGAAGAAAAGCTCACTTTTGGCCTGACAGGACTTTTGAATGTCAACACCATCGCAGATACTTTCACCGCCTCTGATATTGGAGAGTATTTTACAGACAATTTTGGCTTTATGACAGGGCTGGATGTTGAATACAAGCCTTCGCTGTCGCTGACATTGAAAGTAGGAATCATGTTCTTTGAGGGCGAGGACTCAACGCACATAGGCAAGATGGACGGCTATGACATGTTCTACTTCAAGGCCGAGTTTAAATTTTAATAGATATACCGCAGATTCGGGTGCGCATGATTACCATGCGCACCCATCCTGTAAATCATGTGTTTTCCTCAAATCAAGCTTAAAAAACCTGCCAGAAAAGGCTTTTTCATGTCGAAAATAGAGTAGAATAAGGCTATATTTTATTATATAAGAAGGAGAGGGGAAAAATCGCATTTTGCCCTCCCTGTAAAAGTATGAAAACAGCTTCCAAAAAGCAGGAAAAACTGGCTTTGGATAC
>RPPD01000073.1 GCA_003818675.1 Spirochaetaceae bacterium | reverse complement strand
TAGTCAAGGGTTTTGCAGTTTCTGGCAAAACCGAGGGTGTGTTCAGCGTGGAAAAGGACCTCGCCACACAGATCCTGGTCGGAATGGGTGTGTCTGTGGCCGCGGGTTTGAAACCCTCTGATACAGAGTCTCTTGACGCGGCAAAAGCTTACTACACCGGAATCCAGTTTTTGGACGATGGGGCTTTTGACAAGGCGAGCGGGTATTTCCGTCAGGCCGCAACGATTGACCCTTATTACCTCAAACCCCAGAAGAGCCTTGAGGAAGCCTACAAATTTCTAAAGGATTTCAGGAGTCAGCGCTATCAGCGCGAGATACGGGAACTCTATGAGCTCGCTGCGGATTTCAAGCAAAGGCTCAACGCTCCAAAATGGATGAGCTACTCGGATTTTATCACCTGGAGTTATGGGCAGGGATTAAGCCAGGCTGACAAGGACAAGTATGTGGCAGTACATCCGTCGCTCATGCAGGGAGATACAAAGGCCCAGGCCACATGGAACCTTCAGCACACACTCATGGAGATCGCTGACAAGTGCGAGGAATACTTCGAAGACACGGTTACTGAGGAAAAGATGTACCGTGAGATCATGTATATAACGGAGCAGTCACGGATACAGTTTGCCACTGACCCGTTTTTGCCGGAAATATTATACATGGAGCTCTTCTGTCACAAGTATTTCGAGGACTGGGAAAAACTCATGACCAGTTGCGAGCATCTCATGGAAAAATATCCAAAATACAGGATGATGTGGGCTGTAGAAAACTTCTACGAAACCGCGATAGAGAAGCTCGACGACAAGGAATAAGCCGGATTTTCATGACTCGTTTCCTGCACGTACACTGTCAGTTGACAGGGTATGACATTTTCAATAAAGTGGCTGCCATGTTCAGCACAAAGACTTTCAGAGGGGGGATTCATCCCCCTGGAAAAAAAGAAGCTACAAAAGAAAAATGGATAGTAGTTCTTCCCATGCCACAGAAGGTGGTGATCCCACTGCAACAGCATACTGGCAAGCGGTGTGATCCGACAGTGGCAGTTGGCGATACAGTCACAGCTGGCCAGGAAATTGGCGCGGCTTCGGGATTTATTTCCGCTCCTGTCCATGCTTCAATTTCAGGCAAGGTGACGGCAATAGAGGAACTTCCCCATCCTGTTCTGGGAAACGGCGTTCTTTCAATTGTAATAGAAAATGTCGAAGGGGCATCTTCCGCGGAGCAATGGGAGGCAGATCCGTCCTGGGAAAAACTCTCCCCTAAAGAGCTTAAGGAAAAAATCCAGAAGGCAGGGATAGTGGGTATGGGCGGTGCAGCATTCCCGACCCATGTCAAATTATCGCCTCCGGAAGGCACGAACATTGACGCAGTGGTTTTAAACGGCGCTGAATGCGAGCCATATCTGACCACAGACTACCGCATCATGATTGAAAAAGCAGATGAAGTCTTGACAGGACTTTCCATAATTCTAAAAGTACTCGGATGCAAAACCGCTTTTATCGCAATTGAAAAAAACAAACCCACGGCGATTTCACTGCTGCAGGAAAGGCTCCTGCGCCTGCGCGCCACGCTTTTCCCGGCTGACGATTTCCGGATTGAGGTCCTGCCACTCAAGGTAAAATACCCACAGGGAGCAGAGAAGCAGCTGATAAAAGCTGTTGTCAACACTGAGGTTCCATCGGGCGGGCTGCCCTTCAATGTTGGCATTATTGTCCAGAATGTGGGAACTGCCTTTGCCATTTACGAGGCGGTGGTTAAAAACAAGCCGCTGATAGAACGTGTTGTTACAGTCAGTGGGGAGGGAATCGAGCAGCCGCAGAACTTTCTGGTACGCCTGGGCACTCCATTCTCCAGGGTTATTGAGGCAGCCGGCGGAATGAAGCGTGTTGATACACCCCACAAGATTCTGATGGGCGGTCCCATGATGGGCCTTGCGCAGTACAACATGGAAGTGCCGGTGGTCAAGGGGACTTCGGGCATACTTGTGCTGCCAGACCAAAAGAAAAAGGCACAGCGGGCCTGCATCAAGTGCGGCAAGTGCGTGGACCATTGCCCCATGATGCTTTTGCCCAGCCGCATTGCGGACTTCGCGGAACGCGATGATTTTGTCTCATGCAGGGAATTCAGTGTAACAGACTGCTGTGAGTGCGGAGTTTGCACTTTCCTGTGTCCATCAGGAAGGCCTATTGTCCACCTCGTGAAATACGCGAAGATGCACCTGTTGAAAAACAAGTAGAGTAAATTGAACAGCCAAGGAGTAAAAATGTCCGACACGATTATAGTATCTTCATCGCCTCATGCAAAGACGAGTGGCGATGTCTCAAAAATCATGTGGGTTGTTTGTTTTTCACTGCTGCCTACGGCAGTGGCATCGGCTGTGATTTTCGGCATCCAGAGTCTGATTGTAATTGGTACAAGCGTCCTTACATGTGTTATTACAGAACTCGTAAGCCAGCTTGTCTTCAAGCGCAAAGTGACTATCTCTGACGGCAGCGCAGTTGTTACTGGAATTCTGCTCGCATTTACCCTTCCTCCGACTGCGCCAGTCTGGGTGGTGATAATTGGCGCGGTTGTGGCGATCTTTTTGGTGAAGCAGCTTTTCGGAGGCCTGGGTTATAATATTTTTAATCCTGCGCTGGCCGCCAGGGCTTTTCTGCTCGCGTCATTTCCCGTGATCATGACCACCTGGATCAAACCAGTCAGCCAATTCATGAGTTTTGACGCGGTTACAAGCGCTTCGTTTCTTAATATAATAAAAGAGGGTGCAACAGCCGCTGGCCAGAATGCTGCCGCAGGAACACTGCCTGCGGGATTTTCATACCTGGACATGCTTTTTGGCATTATCCCGGGATCCCTTGGCGAGACGTGCAAGATCACGCTTTTAGCCGGCGGGTTTCTCCTGCTGTTATTCAGGATAATAGATTTTCGTGTGCCCCTTGCATACATCGCAACCGTGGCGCTGTCATCATGGATATTCGGCCGTGACCCGATTGCATCTGTGCTCTCGGGCGGACTGATCCTGGGTGCATTCTTCATGGCCACGGACATGGTGACCAGCCCCATCACAAAAACAGGGAAGGTCGTGTTCGGCATTGGCTGCGGACTCCTTGTTGTTGTCATACGTTTCATCGGCGGATTTCCCGAAGGGGTCTGCTACTCCATACTTCTCATGAACTGCATGACTCCGCTTATCGACAAATTCACAAAGCCCCGTGTGTTCGGAAAAAAGTTGTTCCAGGCAAAACAGGGCGCCAATACTGTCCAAAAGACTTCATGAAACAGGTGAAAGAATGAAAGATTTTATTAAACTGGTTGGTATCCTCTTCATCACGGGTGCGATTGCCGCAGGCAGTCTCTCCGCGGTTTACCAGCTTACCAGGGAACCCATTGCCGAGTTCGCGAAACAGGAGAAGATTGTAGCACTGAAAGAAGTATTCTCCTCCGCCAAGGACTTCAAGGAAGTCAGGACAGAAACGATGTGGGAGGCTTATGACGGCCAGACCCAGTTGGGGAGGGTTTTTTTAACAGAGACCGCTGGTTACGGCGGACCTGTCAAGATCGTCTTTGGTGTGAATCTGCAGAATGAGATTACTGCCGTCAAGATATTAAGCCACACGGAAACTCCGGGATTGGGAGCTAAAATTGCGCTGCCTGCGTTTACTGCGCAGTTTGCCGGTAAAAAAGCAGACTCGCTTGCATTGAAGAAGGATAATCCTGCGGCTGGAAATCTGGATGCTGTAACTGGCGCCACAATATCGTCCCGCGCTGCTGTCCGAGGCATTATAAATGCATTGAAAGATTCAAATAATGGAAATCCTGCCCGGGAGGGATCAAGCAAATGAAGCGCTTCAAGGAACTGACCAAGGGGATCATGAGAGAAAACCCCATCCTCGTCATAATGCTCGGGCTCTGCGCCACGCTTGCCTGTTCAACAAATGCCAATGACGCTTTCGGCATGGGAATTGCGTTCAGTTTTGTGATGGTCGGGTCAAATGTTGTGGTAGCCTTGATCCGCAAGATTGTTCCAGGCCAGATTCGTATTCCTGTGTTCATCGCGGTCATTTCCACATTTGTCACTATCATTGATCTTAGCATACAGGCATATCAACCCCTTCTCTCGCGTTCACTTGGGGTCTTTATCCCGCTCATAGTGGTCAACTGCATAGTCATGGGCCGTGCAGAGGCTTATTCCAGCAAGAACACGGTGTTAGACTC
Source organism: Spirochaetaceae bacterium (assembly GCA_003818675.1). The sequence continues at coordinate 4,167 of RPPD01000073.1, read as the reverse complement.
GTTCCTTGACGGAATCGGCATGGGGATAGGATTCACCGTTATAATCACTTTGATAGGAATTATACGTGAGATCCTGGGCGAGGGCACAATCACGCTTTCCCTGCTGGGCCTGAAGGATAAAATTAATGTCGTGGAGGGCATCGCAGGACTCATTAATAATTTTGCAGCCGCTGTGGGTCTCGGGAATATTCATGTAGCGCCAGACTGGTACCCGTCAGTGCTGATATTTATTCTGCCGCCTGGCGCGTTCCTGGTGATAGGATTTCTCATGGCCTTCCATCACAGGCTTTTCCCAAAAGAATAGGGACAAGGAGTATTAATCATGATTTCCAATGACATGAATTTTTTTCTGATTTTTCTCTCAGCGCTTCTTGTCAATAATATTCTGCTGATAAGGTTTATCGCCCTTTGTTCATTTTTTGGTATTTCCAACAGCATCCATGCCTCAATCGGCATGGGCCTGGCAGTAATGTTCGTAATGGTCATGTCCACGCTTGTTTCATGGTGCGTGTACCATGGAATACTCGTACCGTTGGATCTGAAGTTCCTGCGCACCGCGGCATTTATTCTGACAATAGCCACATTCGTCCAGCTGGAGGAAATGTTCATAAAAAAGGTATTTCCGCCGCTCTACCGCGCGCTGGGAATCTACCTTCCGCTGATAGTTGTCAACTGCGCTGTTCTGGCAGCGGCATTCCTGGTCATTGACTACAAGCTCGGCCTGTTTGAAAGCGAAGTATACACCATTGGCGTGAGCGGCGGATATTTCCTTGCGATCGTCATGTTCGCGGCCATTCGCGAGGTGGTGGACCACGCGCCTGTACCAAAATCATTCAAGGGCCATCCCATCTCGTTTATAACCGCGAGCCTCATGTCCCTGGCCTTCCTGGGCTTCAAGGGTCTGTTGGGACTTTAGGATAGAAAGGATTCTGGCATGAATATAACGGATATGATTATCCAGATAATAATAGCGGCGGCTGCACTGGGGCTGTTATGCTCGGCATTTGCGCTTCTGCTTTACATTGCATTCAAGAAGCTGGCCGTGAAAAGTGATCCCAAGCTGGAGCTCGTGCTTCTTCAGCTTCCAGGTTCCAATTGCGGGGCGTGCGGATTTACCGGGTGCCAGGGTCTGGCTGAAAACATCGTGGCTGACAAGGCCGAGGTGACTGGCTGTCTTGCCGGCGGCAAGGCTACAGCGGAAAAACTGGCCCAGGTTATGGGTATATCCCTGAGTCCGCTTGCGGAAGAAGTGGCATTTGTCGCGTGCAGGGCGGGCCGTAACTCGGCGCCCACCAAGTTCATCTATGACGGTGTCAACAACTGCCAGGCTGCCTACATACTTTTTGGTGGAGACAAGTCATGCAAATACGGCTGCCTTGGGTTTGGAAGCTGCATGGACGCATGTCCATTTGGCGCGATCAGTATTACCAGGGACGGACTTGCGATCATTGATTCTATTAAATGCAGATCATGCAAAAAATGCATAATTGCCTGCCCGCGCGGGCTTATCAAAATGGTGCCCAAAAACCAGACTGTGCTTGTTGCGTGCAAAAACCTGGACAAGGCGCGGCTCGCCAGGGAAGTGTGCAGCATAGCCTGCACTGCCTGTAAACTCTGTGAAAAGAACTGCCCGGAGAAGGCTGTCATCGTAACAGACAATCTGGCAGTCATAGACTACAGCAAGTGCACTCGCTGCGGAATCTGTGTGGAAAAATGCCCGCAGTCGACGATTCTTTTGGTTGGGGCAGAAAAGACTGTCGCGGTGAAATAATAATCAGCCGCTTATCCATATCCAGAAGAATTTTTTTAAAGTGGCAATTTGCCTGTTTTCCCGGGTTGAATTGATATATATTCTCCAATTAGTAAGTCCATGAATAGCGGGAATTTAATATTATTTTCTGAGGAGGAAAAATGAAAAAAAGATTTTTGATCGGAATCGCTCTCATGCTTCTGGCTGCAGTCGGGCTTTTTGCACAGACACCTGTCCAGTCCTGGGCAAAGTCCTACAACAGGGATGGCCAGATCGATCTGTATGCTTCAGTAGGTTACTGGCTCGGCATCTGTGTTTCAGCCACGGGCGAGTATGTGATTGGTGAATGGAATATTGGCGGAATACCATTCGATTACGGCGTCCAGGTGATGGGTATTTTTGAAAACTACTCAACGGATATCTTAACTGAAACATTTTCAGTAAACTACTGGGGAGTTGCCCCCATGTTTGCCGTGCATATGGGTCTGTCAAATGCACCTTTTGAGTTTATTGTTGCGGCAGGTCTGGGTTTCTATGGATACATGACGGATGAGCCAAGCCTTGATGACCAGGGTTTTGGCGGAATTGGTTTTGCCACCAGTGAAACAGCCATTTGGTATTTTGCTGACAACATGGGCCTGTTGGTCCAGTTCGCATATGTCGGAGCTACGTCCATATGGGGCATTGGCATCAGGTACGGATTCTGACCTGAATTATGCTTGATAATAGCCGCCTGAAAACAGGCGGCTCTTTTTTTGGCTGCCGCTTTACTCCCACTCGATAGTCGCGGGAGGCTTGGACGAGATATCATAGACCACGCGTCCCACATCCTTGACCTGGTTTGTTATCATGGATGAAATTTCCAGGAGGTCCTGTGTTGGAAAAGGGAAGACATCCGCGGTCATTCCGTCATGCGAGATCACCGCGCGCAAAGAGAGAATATAACCATAGCGCCGCATGTCGCCTGATACACCCACACTGCGGAGCGGCAGAAGCACCGAGAATGCCTGCCATATCTGGTCATACAGTCCGCGGGATTTGAGTTCACTAATATAAATGTAATCCGCCTCCTGTAATATGTGCACCTTTTCCTGTGTTATCTCCCCCAGGATGCGCACACCCAGACCGGGACCGGGAAAGGGATGGCGCTTTATCATCGATTCAGGAAGCCTGAGTTTTTTCCCAAGCAGCCTCACCTCGTCCTTGTAAAGACTGTGCAGGGGCTCAATGATAAGCCCGGCCTTGCGCTTGGCCTCCACTAGCGGACCGCGCACATTGTGGTGGGACTTGATCACATGTGCCTTCTTGCCAACGCCCTTGCCGCTTTCGATAAGGTCAGTGTAAAGGGTTCCCTGTGCAAGATACGCGTGAGAGATGGCCAGTTGTTTCACCTCGGTCTCCTGGACCTTGATGAACATGTCCGCGATAATTTTCCGCTTTTCCTCTGGTTCCGAAAAGCCCGCAAGTGCTGCGAGAAAGCGTTCCCCTGCGTTTATGTGGTGCAGGTGTTTTGCGCCGAGTTTTTTAAGCGAAGCCTCAACCTCGTCCGACTCTCCCTTGCGCATGAGGCCGGTGTCAATGTACATGAGGTAAACCTGATCAGGATCGAGGGCCTCAAGCAGCAGCGCTGCCACGACAGTGGAATCCACCCCTCCTGAAATAAGCAGGAGCACGTTCTCCTTGCCGACTTTTTGCTTAACCTCGTCGGCAATTTGTTTGAAATACGCGTCCACATTCCAGCTGCGGCCGCATCCGCAGATTTTTATCGAGAAGTTTTCAAGAATGTTGTTGCCGAACTCGCAGTGAGTGACCTCGGGATGGAACTGTATCCCCCAGATCTTTTTGTCCGTGTGGCGTATAACCGCTGGTATGTTGTTTTCGGTCTGCGCCACGATCGCAAAACCTGGTGCCAAACGGTGGATTGCATCTCCATGACTCATCCATGATGTGAAGCCGCTTGAGACACCGTCCAACAGCGGATCGGACTTCTCGAACATGACCCTCGCGCGGCCGTATTCCTTTTTTGTATGCGAGATGACTTCGCCGCCATTATCATACATGGTCCGCTGCAGGCCGTAGCAGATCCCAAGAATCGGCAGGCCGGTTTTGTAAACCGCGGGATCCGGTGCCGGTGAGTCCTTGTCATAAACGCTCTCGGGTGAACCTGAGAGAATTATACCGCGTGTATCAGACAGGATGTCCGCTGTCAGACGCGTATCGCATGGCAGAATTTCCGTATACACGCCAATTTCGCGGACGCGGCGGCCAATGAGCTGCGTGGTCTGGCTCCCGAAATCAAGTATTATTATTTTTTCCATGGATCCTTGCGAACAATTGTCTCGCTTCTGCGGTAACCCACAGAGATTATATTTACCGGCACGGCGACAAAATCTTCAATAAATGCGATATAGTCCTTG
>RPPD01000072.1 GCA_003818675.1 Spirochaetaceae bacterium | reverse complement strand
GGTCGTAATTGCCGAATCCCCGTCCGAAAATATTCACTCCACCAATGTTTCTTGAATCATCCTTGATGCCGATTTTTACTTTGATGGACGTGTGCCCTGAAAGCGCAAGGTCCTCCAGGGTTATTTCTGAAACCTTTACTCCATCGACAAAAGTTCCTTTTGGAGTAACTCCCCATTGCTTTAGCAGACCATATTGGGAACCCGCGAGTTTCCACCATGGAGGAGTCAGCTTCCCGCGGACATCACCGAAATCGCCAGGCGACGTCCATGTGCCAATTTCAATACGGTTGATCCAGACTGTGATATCAGAAGGCCAGTCCTTGTTGGTTCCTGGAACCTCAGAGGAAAGCTCCATGGTGAGTTCAAGTTTTTCCAGCTCTGTTTTTGCAGGTATGTTGTTGGGAAACTTGTATTCAACAAAACCCCTGCCGAACCAGAGAAGTCCTGCGACAGCGCGCTTGGGGTTGAGAAATGTATCCGAGGAATCCAGGTAGCCGATTATTTCATCAGTGGAGCACATGCCGCAGGGCGGGACGATCTCATGATCAGTGTAAAGGCCAATGGGCATCATAACTTCGATTATATTATCCTGGACCTTCTTTTCCAGGTTTGGCATCTCGAAGGCGATTTCATCATAGATTGCCTGGCAGAGTTTCTGGGCGCCCCGGATGCCAGCGGCCGACTCGATGCTTACAAGCCCGGCTTTTTCAAGGATCGTTATGTTGGTTGATGCGGTGGATTGAGGAATCCCGAGGATTTCTGCTATGTTGTTGATGGACAGCTTTTTGCCGTTAAGGAGCTTTAATATCTGGAGCCGGGTTTCGGAATTGAGGGCGCTGATGATGTCAAGAGATTTTTCTGCCTCAACCAGGAGGAGCCTGCTGTTCAAGTGATTCTACTTCTTGAATATCTGTTTTAATTGAATACTATCAGAATAAATTGATAATTGCATCCGTTATTGGTTTTGTCAACCAGGAAAATTAAAAAGGATGGCATAATATCAATTGTAATTGATATTTATCGCCAGGAGCTTGTTTATTATATTGTGTTTTTTAGTTCATAATGATACATTCTGCATGCAATGGACAATCTGATTCCAAAAGCTGAAATTCACTGTCATCTGGACGGATTGATAAGTCCTGCGTACCTGAAACAGCTGCATAGCAAGTCTTTTGCACCCGAAATAAAGGAGAAGGAATTTTCCCGGTATTTTCCCATAAGGACGCTTTCAGAATGGTATGTTTTCCAGGAATACATCAGGAAAAACCAGTTTAAAAACGGGCAGTTGATGTTGAAAATCCTCAGGATTCATCTTGAGGAACTTGTCAGGCAGAAAGTAGATTATATCGAGATGATGCTCACAGGAATTTTGCTCCAATTCGAGGATGATGAGGATGAACTGTGTTTAATAAACGAGTATATCAGACTTGCGGAATCATTCGCGGATAGAATTATTGTAAATTACCTTGTGGCCATTGGCAGGACTCGGGACTTGGAAAAGCTTGGCAGACAGATTCACAGGATAAAATTACTGTTTGAGCTTGGACATATCAAGGGAATGGCTGTTGCCGGGGACGAGTCAGCCTGCACGATTCAGGAGCATGCAAGAGTATTTGACGAGTTTTATGAAGCCCGTATTCCGGTGGAAATTCATGCTGGAGAGTGGCTTGGCCCCGAGAGCATATGGGACGCATTGCGATACGGAAAGCCGCGCAGGATTGGGCATGGCGTTTCAGCTGTGGAGGATCCGAAACTTCTTTATTATATTCTCGATCACGACATCCACATAGAGGTGTGCCCTACGAGTAATATGATTCTGACAAAATACCGCGATGTGCATACGCATCCAGTAAACACCTTCAATAAACTGGGCATTTCTTTCAGCATCAATACTGATGACCCGGGCCACTTCGGATGCACCATGGAAAGCGAGTATGAATTGTTGAAGAATGAGTGCGGATTCTATAGCGGTGATTTTGAGCGAATTTATCACAATACTATGCGGTCAGCTTTTCAGTCCTGAAACTCAACCCATAAGCCTTGCAATAAACGCTTCTGTTGTTCCGGCTGCCAGCATGGCTTCACGTTTTGCGTCATCTTTGATTGCGATCATGAGCTGCGAGAGAATTTGCAGATACCTGACTTGTTCTTCCTCTGGCCCGCCGATTAAAAACACGAGTGATACCGGTTTGTGGTCAAGTGAATCCCATGCTATGGGTGTCTTGCAGATGCCTGTGACCACGAAGAAATGGGTCACTGATTCAATTTTCGCATGCGGGATTGCCACGCCCAGGCCAATTCCTGTGGACAGCAGGGCTTCGCGTTCCTCGATAGCTTGCTGAAACAGGGCTTCATCCGTGAGTGATCCCAAAAGGTGCGCCTTGTGTGTCAATTCTCGAAGCACCTCGGTTTTATTTTGTTTGTCAATAAAGAAAACCGTGTCCTTGTTAATGAGTTTTTCAATGTTCATTTTGGATCCTCCGTCCCTGTTTTTTTCCAGCGGTGCCTTCAAACACAAGTTTTTCTGTACCGTCAAGCGTAACTTCCTGTCCATCTACAAGTGTTTCCATGGCGCTGGTTGCGCCAGCAATGCCAACGAGTGATGGATTTTCTCTCTCTATTTCCTGCCATGAAATGGAGGAAAATTCCTGGACAATATAGCCGGGAATTTTATTCAGCACGGGTTTCATTTTATCATCTATGTATTTCACGCATAAAATTTCCCTGCCAGATCCGGTTATCCTGGACAGTGCTTCCTCGGCATTTGCCGCTTTGACAATTATTCCCTCGGCGCGTTTTCCGTAGCCGCGCATGCCTTTGCAGAGAACATTGGCAATGACATGGACGCGAATGGTATTGAGCATGATTGGCGAGTTGACCGGTATGCCGGCCAGAAAAACAACACGGTCAAACGGTTCCAAAAGGCCGCGCTTTGTTCCAGCCTCAATTGCCTGCGCAATCATTGAAGGAGCGTCGTCAAGGTTTTCACCGATTACGGGATATACACCCCAGATCAGAAGCAACTTGCGCAGTACATCCTGGTTGGGTGTGATCGCGAAGATGAACTGGTCCGGCCTGAACCTGCTGATTAGCCTTGGGGAATATCCATGAAGGGTGGGAGTGATAATGGCATCTGCACGAATGTCGTGTGCGGTCAATGCTGCTGCGCGAGAGATGGTGTCTGACATATTAAGCCGCGTTGTGTCATGGTACCGCAGTTCCTGCTGTTTTCTGAACTCGGGTGAGCGCTCAGTTTCAAGCGCAATCTTATTCATGATGTCCACTGATTCCACGGGGTATTTCCCGCTTGCCGTTTCGCCCGATAGCATGACAGCGTCGGTACCGTCGAAGATGGCGTTTGCTATGTCAGTTACCTCGGCTCTTGTAGGAATTGGATTGGAGATCATGCTGTCGAGCATCTGGGTTGCAGTGATAACAGGTTTGTTGCCAGCATTACACTTGCGGATGATTCGTTTCTGAATAAGCGGGATCTCCTGGGCAGGGAGCTGTACGCCGAGGTCGCCTCTGGCGACCATTATCCCATCTGCAACCCGGATGATTTCATCTATATTATGGAGGCCTTCCTCATCTTCAATCTTGGCAATGATATCTATCTTGACATCACAGACATCCACGATCCCCCGGATTTCCATAATATTCTGCGGTGTCCGGACAAACGATGCTGCGATAAAGTCAATTCCCTGCTGGATACCGAACATGATATCTGCAACATCCTTTTTTGTAACACCTGGAAGTTTTGTCTTTACGCCGATAACATTGACATTTTTTCGACTTCCTATTATTCCACCTGATCTGATGAAACAGTGAAGCTCCGTCCCTTCGATCTTTTCGACAACAAGATCGACGACGCCATCTGCGACCAAAATATGTTTCCCTGGTGATAAGTCTGCAGGTAGCTCCTTATAGGATATGGATAGCTCTTGCTCCGTCCCTTCAATATCTCGAGTTGTGATTATTATTCTGTCGCCAGTTTTTAAGGTTATGGTGCCAGAATCCTTGATTCTACCAGTACGTATCTCTGGACCTTTTACATAAAGCAGGATTGCACAAGGGAGGCCTGTTTCTCTGCTTGCTTCGCGCAACATTTTCATGAGAGATGCATGATACTCATGATCACCATGAGCACAATTGAACCTGGCAACATTCATGCCAGTTTTTAGTAGTTGTTTGAGTGTGTGTTTATCCGCAACTGCAGGGCCTAAAGTGCAGACAATTTTTGTTTTACGGAACGGCATTAAATCCTCTGTCCCCAAGATAACAAAAAAAAGCAATTCAGACCAGTATCCTTGGGGACGGAGGCCACTTGGAAAATATATAGTCCAACTGCAAGCATCAAATCAAAAAAGCAGTATATATATGTATGAGAAAACCACGACTCATCAAACAAGACTCACGCTATCATGTCAGCGCACGTGCAAATAGACGCGAAATGATCTTGGGTCCGCAATTTATAAAAGAACTCTTTTTGAAAACAGTGATTCGGGCAAAATCAAGGTATAAATTTGAAATAATTTCATTTTGTCTGATGGAAAATCATTTCCATTTCATTATCAGACCATGCGAAAAACAAAGTCTTTCGAAAATAATGCAGTGGATACTGAGTGTATTTGCTGTCAGCTATAACAAAACAATTGGTGAAAATGGACATGTGTGGTATGACCGTTTCTGGAGTCGTCCGATCGACGATATAAGGCAATTTATTTCAGTTTTTGAGTATATTATGGCTAATCCCGTCAAGGCAAAAATGGTTAGAAAGGAAGAAGATTATGCATTTTCTGGAATTCGGCACCTTTTGGACAGGAATTATTCTGTCTTGTCCCCTCCATGCCAGTTGATTTGGATGTTGTTTCCCAAATATATTTCTAAAAACCTCATACCTGGCAAATAAATGCTTTCTTAATCGAGGTGGCGAGTCTGCTTGGTTTTGAAGTCTTCGCGCTGTCTTGATAAATATTTTCCGTTATTTTACAGTTCGATGCCCACAGTAAATGAGAATATATTGCGCGCTCCATTGTCTCCGGGATTGAGTCCTCGGTCCCAGCCATATTCAAAGGTGTAGCCAATACCGAGCAGCAGTTTTCCAAAACCGGGGTTAAACCGGAAATCGGTGTAAAAACCTATCTGGAGTATTTTCTCTATAACATCCTGGGCCATGAAACGTGAAGAGCCATAAAAAGAAACTGTCCCATCCCAATCTCTCCCATCATCCCAATAGGAGCCATTGCTCGTTGCCTCAAGTCCGGCGACATCTTCACTCGCATTGCCATGACGCATGAAATATGAAAAAAGCTGGATGTCGCACCATGAAGTCGGCTGCAAAAATGCAGTTAGAGCGATTTTATCTGAGTTTGGGGGGAGTATGGTGCCAAGACCTACTCCTTCATGTGTATAACTCAGATATGGAGTTGCGGCTTCTGTAGAACCATTATGAGTATAGGTGTATGGGGTGACCATGAAATAGGAAATGGATATTTTCCGGAATACCTCTGCCCCTTGGATTTTCTCGCCAGATTCCGCCTCCGTCCCCACGGTTGCGACATCAGGTCCTGGTGTCCAAGTCAGGCCAGCCTGAAAAGCGACTTTATTCTGACCCGAATTTATATCGAAGAGAGCTCCGTCCCCGCCCATAAATTTATCCATGTTAAAATCATCTATGTAAAGCATCAAGTCAAGATCGATGTTTGCCGGAAGATCAAACTCGGTGATAACACCAATATATGAGCTGTCGACATCGCCCATAAGCAGTTGCGTATATGTCAAATGCTGGAGTGGAAAAAGGTATGCCCAAACAAAACGCTCACCGAAAACCACCGACTGTAGCAAAGTAAAGGTAAACCAGTCGGCAATCCGGAATGACCAGGAGTGAAGTATCAGGTATTTCTCAACTGGTTCAAACGAACTTGGAATCGGTTGTGTCGTGCCATTATTCCCATCATAAAATGGGTCTCCTGGATCCATGTTAGATTCATAATATTTGGGATGGAGGGGCAGGAGCACTGATGTAAAACATCCCCAACCCGGATTCCAGGTAAAGGAGATATGCCCAGTACTCGGCGCATGACTGCCAATAATGCCAGAATTGTCCCAAAAAGGGCCAAAAACACTGCGTGAAATACCTGCCTGCAGGTAGAGATCCTGGTTGCCGAAAAAAATCATTGTCTTACTGTTATTCATCCCATTTGCTTCAAGTTCGCCAATATTAAAGTTTGAACCGCCGGAAATGCTATCATCCTCAATTCTTGTGTATACTGGTTCTGGATAACCCTCAAAAAGTTTAAATCCCGTAGCCATGAATCCGGAATATGAAAACCAATCGGTTACCTGGTCCTGAAACTGTAGGTTCAGCATGGTGGCGTACAGGTAGTCATCAGTATCAAACCAGAGGTCATTTATAAAACGGATACCAAACGGAGTGGGAAGCAGGCGGCCTGGTCTGGATTTCTTTTGAAAAGTATAGAAAAGCTCGTCATACCAGGATTGGGCGAGTTCACGTTCGGTTTGATCGCCCTTTTGGATCACATTTTCAAGTATCTGCTTGAGGAGGGTATGTGGATAGGGACGGAGGAGAGGCAAATTATTTACATATCCCTTGCCTTCCCATATTGTAATATATTCGTAGATTTTCTCTGTCGGATCTGCTATTACCTGGCTGAATGCCGGGATTGAAATCAGGAGCAGCAGGAAAGTGAATATTATGCGCATAATGAGTATATAATCCCTTTTTAAAACAATTTCCAGTTGATGCTGGCGCCAAGATAGTGATAGACAGCGTCATCCCCGGCAATATGGGTTCGGGTAGCGGCGTCAAGCTTGTTGTATATAAAGGACAAACAGTACCAGGCGGAGATCTGGATATTTTTTCCAATAAACAGATATCCGCCCAGCTGAAATGAATGGGTCCACTGGACGGTTCCTGTAAGTGTGAAGATGGCGGGATCCGCTTCGTAATAATCAGAATCATCGCCATAACCATAGAGGTCCACTTCGCCCTGGCCTGTTGTCTGCCATTCGAGTTCAAGTTCCCAGCTGCCGGGCTGGCCGTATGAAAGCGATGCATGTATATCAAGGCAGTCCGGTCCCAGATAAAAACCAAGTGGGTAATCCACCCAGTAACGGCCAGCTCCTGGATCGAGATACACAAAGCGTGAGGTGAATTTCGTCAGGTTATAGTAATCATTCCATGTATGTGGATCTGTATATGTGGCTTCTACGTCCAGGCGAACTCGGCCAGGGCCTGCGTCAAAAAAAGGCTGTGAAATAAGCGAGAAGCCAGCCATGTATGCCGAGGCGCCAGGATTGGTCTTTGACGATGTTGTCTCGTCTCCCAGTGCCGCGTCATAGAATAGATATTCCGCGTAGATTTTAAATCCTTTGAAGGGGACAAAGACGGCGGAAAGGGAAAGGGGTACACCATAGGTCCCTTCATCCCAGTTGTTGTGAAATACTATGAATGGATTGAAGTCAGCCAAATCGATTGAACGGCCGCCCACAAGATTTGTTTGCTTAAGCGAAAAAGAGAACCATTGCAGGGGACGGAGGACGAGATTTGAAACGATATATGTCTTAACGCGGTCTTTCCAGATTTTTCCATTCAGGCTTGATCCGGGATCCGGATTTCCGCCTTTATCATAAATATATTCCAGATACTCACTTTCCATGTCTGAGATCACGGCATTCAGGCTGCAAACAGTGACCGAAAGCGAAAACCAGTCATGAAAAAAACGTGCATGCACATGGTCATAGTAGGGCATGGTGCGCGAAAGTGTAAAAGTTGAATATTTCCCTGGACCGGAATGGAGCTTGTCTCGTCCAAACCTTAAGTCAACAGGTGGCTGGTAATAGTTGGCAATTCCGCGAATAGGAGTATTGGCAACGTCGAACTGGGCAAAATCTTCCGGGACTGAAACGAATTCCAAATCTTCCATGAGTCCGTAATGAGTTTCACGCAGAGTTGGAGCAAAATATGTAGAGAATCCTGGGAATTGGATCATAAATCCGATGGTGAGAAGCGAAGGGAGTTTGTCTGTTTCATATAGTGGATTGTACTGTATGACCTTGCGGCCATTGTCTGCTGCGTCAGGATCGAGTATTGTTGTCATCGTTGCGTCTGCGCCATTATAAAGCAGTACTCGGGCAAATCTGTCAGTTTCTGTGTTTGCGTAGGCGGAAATGCCCATCTCCAGAACAGGAGATATAAATGGGGACGGAGGAAGATAATCCTCAATAAATTGATATACTGCTTTCGCCTGTTCGATGTTCCCTAAACTGTCTCCAAGCTTTTCAAGCTGATCCATGAGTTCCTGTGCCGGCAGAGGCAGTTCTTCATAGGGTGGTACTACGCCTGCAGCAATAAAATACTCTTC
>RPPD01000071.1 GCA_003818675.1 Spirochaetaceae bacterium | reverse complement strand
TTTTTCCGGATTATCCGCGTCTATCCACGTTTATCCGTAGTTCATTTCTCCTTTTCTTCATCCGTGACTCGTCTTGTCGATAGGAGCGGCCAATGGCATTCATAATGGACGGCCTCGAGACCGAGGCGTATGACAGAACATATCATGACAGGGTTCTCTTCGCGAGGATTCTGAAATACCAGATGCCGTTTCGGAAAAAGATAGCCTGGATTTGCGCAGTCATATTTCTCAACACTGTTGTGATGACAGCCGGTCCCATCCTGATATCAGCCTCGATTGACATCATTCTCAAGCAGGTCACGGCGCTTTCGATTGTTCTTTTGTCTTCGGGAATCCTGATCCTGGGGACCGGCGGCTGGTTTTTAAACTTTATGCTCCAGCGCCTGAATACGGTCGTTATCGGCAACATGGTTAAAAAGCTCCAGGAAGACGCCCTTGCCGCGGTGCTTGACCATGACCTTTCGTTTTTTGACCAGTATCCCACTGGCAAGACCGTGAGCAGGATAACTTCTGACACACAGGATTTTTCCTATATTATAACTTTATTCACGGAACTGTTCACCGAAATACTTATTTTTGTGATGGTCATCATCTGGCTCGGTCTCATCAGCCCGCTTTTGACCCTTGTGCTTGTCGGCTTCGCGCCCGTGGCCTTTATCGTGGCGCTTGGATTTCGCAAGATTGCCCGCAAGGTGAGCCAGAACGCCAAGCGCTTCACAGCCTCAATCAATGCGCACATACAGGAGTCCATTTCAGGTATAATGGTCGCAAAGACATTCAGGCAGGAAGAAACAATCTACCAAAACTTTCTTGAGAGCAACAGGCAGGGATACCGCGTGGGACTCAGGAGAGGGCTGACGCTATCCGCGATTTTTCCGATCCTGGGTCTTGTCTCCGGTCTGGGTATGGCGGTTTTGGTTTACCTGTCAGGCTTCCAGTTAAAGGATTCAGGCCTGTCGCCGGGGAACTGGTACCTGTTCATGCAGGCTGTCGGATTTTTTTTCTTCCCGCTCATGAGCATCGCGAGCTTCTGGAGCCAGTTCCAGGACGGGCTCGCGGCCGCCGAGCGTGTTTTTTCCCTGATAGATTCAAGGCCGAAAGTGATACAGACAGGCAATGAGAAAATGAGTTCCATGGACGGTAAGATAGAAATCAAAAACCTGTATTTCAGTTACAAGGAAAACGAGCCTGTCTTCCAGGATTTTTCACTTTCAGTTCCGGTAAAACAGACTGTCGCGTTTGTGGGCCACACTGGGGCCGGAAAATCCAGTATTGCCAATCTCCTCGCGCGCTTTTACGAGTTCCAGGGCGGCGGTATTTTCGTGGACGACCATGATATCAGGACACTCGACATCGCCGAATATCGCAAATACATCGGGATTGTCCCGCAAGAACCGTTTCTTTTCGCGGGCAGCATAAGGGACAATATCCGCTACGGCAGACCCGATGCCGGCGATGCGGAAATACGTGACGCGGCGTTTCACATCGGAAGCGGCGAGTGGGTCACGGATCTTCCGGCTGGACTGGACACTATAATTACGCCTCGGGGCGGAAACATCTCCATGGGACAGCGCCAGCTTGTGGCCCTTGCGCGCGTGCTTCTCCGCGATCCCCGTATTTTCATTCTTGACGAGGCCACGGCAAGCGTGGATCCATTCACCGAGCTTCAGATCCAGGAGGGGCTTTCGGAAATCATGAAGCACAGGACCGTGATAGTCATTGCGCACAGGCTTTCCACGGTCAGGCATGTTGACAGGATAATAGTGCTCGACCATGGCAGGATAGTGGAGGAAGGCAATCATGACCAACTGCTCGCCGCGGGCGGCTACTACTCTGAGCTGTACAATACGTATTTCCGCCACCAGTCCCTGGATTATGTTGAGAAGAGCAGGGAACTCGAGTAGGTTGGAAGCGGTTTTATTGACAAAGGCAGGATAATTCTATTGAATATCTATGAAGAAATTGGAAAATAAACGCAAGGAGGTTCTTGATGAGCAAGACCACGGAAAATCTGAATGCCGCGTTTGCGGGAGAGTCCATGGCAAGAAACAAATACACCTATTGGGCGACTGTGGCGCGCAAGGAAGGATATCATTATATTGCCAAAATATTTGAGGAGACAGCCGCGAACGAGGTGAGGCATGCAAAGGATCATTTTCAGCGCCTTAAGGGCATAGGCGATACTCTGGCCAACCTGAAGGCCGCAGCCGAAGGCGAGGACTACGAGACTACTACAATGTATCCCGGGTTTGCCGAACAGGCTGACAAGGATGGCGAGAAAGAAATTGCCATGCTTTTCCGCCAGATAGCCAAGGTGGAGGCAAAGCACAGGGACCGCTACAAGAAGCTCCTTGAAATGGTAGAGAAGAAAACAGTCTGGAAGCGCGAGAAACCCATCAAATGGAAATGCGACCAGTGCGGCTATATCCATGAGGGAACAGAGCCGCCAGAAACGTGTCCATGCTGCAAACACCCGCGCGAGCACTACGAGCCGGTAAATATGGATTTCTGATATTGCAGAATGCCGTCATGCGCACCCGGCCTGTCATGGTATTCTTATGCATGTCTGCGGCTGCGTGCAGAGTTTATGGTGAGAACAAGCGTGCAGATAAATATTACCCCTGCAGTATTGACAAGAAAATCCAGAAAATCGCAATGGCGGCCAGTCACTGGCTGTACCAACTCTATGATCCCGCCCCAGGTAATGCACGCAATAGCTGCTACTGCCGCGGATATGAGCGGACGATTGAGCAGTTTCTGGAAAAATATCATGGCGAGACCAGAAAGGATCATATAGGCGAGGAGATGATAAAGCTTGTCTGCAAGATACCACGGTATGGGAAGTGACGGTAATTTTGGATAGAGTGAGATAAAAGCGATGATGCAGGCGGTCACGGGAAACAACCCAAACGTGACAATTCTTTTAAAATTCATGAGTGTTTGTACACATTTAACAAATTGAAGTCAAGCGATTGTCACAGCTATATCTTTGTGATATTGTGGTTGTTCAGGAAAGGATTGACCCATGCCAAAGGAAAACAAAAGCAGGTATGCGATTCTTGGGCTGCTCTCATTCATGCCATGTTCCGGATATGATATAAAAAAAATGACAGACAACAGCCTGAAGTTTTTCTGGAGTGAAAATTACGGACATATCTATCCGCTGCTTAAGGAACTGGAAGAAGAAGGTCTTGCGGACAGCAAAAAAGTGGATTCAGGCAAAGGTCCTTCAAAAAACGTGTTCAGCCTTACGGCAAAAGGGAAAAAGGTTTTCGAGTCCTGGTTAAAGTCAGCAGAAAGCCGCCAGCGGTACCGGATTGAAATCCTTTTGAAAATGTTTTTTTCCAGTCATCTGTCAGTCAAGGAAATTGTCGCGAAGCTGGAGGCTCATATATGTGAACAGGAAGAACTTCTTGAAGAGTATAAAAAGGTGGAAGCGGAATTTGCTGAAATTCCCCAAAAGAGGTACAGGCTTTCCGCGGTAATAACATTGGATTACGGAAAACGACACGCTCAGATGGTCATCCAGTGGGCGCGCGAGTGCATTAAAACTGTCAATTCCCTGTAGAGATGATCTGTTAAAAAGGTGTATTCTGTACTTGACTATAGCAAATAGATATAATATGCTAAGGTATATCAGATTGATATAGGAGTTTATTATGAAGATAACTGTATTGAATGGCAGCCCGAAGGGGGAACTGTCAGGGACATTAAAGTACATAGAATTCCTTAAAATAAAATATCCCAATATTGATTTTACTGTCTTTCATATTTCAAAACGGATGCCCGCCATTGCCGGAAAAGGGGCAGAGTATCAAAAAATCCTGGATTCAATTGAGAAAGCAGATGCAATAATCTGGTGCTTCCCGCTTTATTTTTACCTTGTGCATTCAGAACTGAAGAGATTTATTGAATTTATTGCAGAAAACCATGATGAAGCTGTTTTTGCAAACAAGTACGCTGCGGCCATTTCGACTTCCATTCATTTTTTCGATCATACCGCGCATGCCTATATCCAGGGTATTTCCGAGGATTTTGGAATGCGATTTTATGACAGTTATTCTCCGGCGATGTTTGATTTTTTAAAACAATCCTCCAGACATCAGTTCCTGTTTTTTGCAGACAGATTTTTCGCATGTATCAGGGAACAGAGACCTATTGCGCGGCAGACAAACGTAATTTCTCATATTTCATGTGCCTATAATCCGGCAACAGTTCATAAAAAAGTGAATGCAGGTAAAAAAAGGGTGATCGTAATTGCGGATCATCTTGAGAAAGGGAATACAGTCAGCAGTATGGTGCAGCGTTTTTCACAAAGCATTAATGGTGATGTGGAAATCGTGGATCTGAGCAAGATGCGTATCTCGGGGGGCTGTCTTGGATGCATCAAATGCGGGTGGGATAATACCTGCAGATATGAGGGAAAGGATGACTATATTGATTTTTATAAAAAAAGTTTCATGAAGGCTGATATTATTGTAATCGCCGGAAAAATAAAAGGCCGTTTTTTGTCATGGGAATGGAAGCGCTTCATGGACCGCAGTTTCTGGCGAACGCATTCGCCATCATTTAACGGCCAGCAGGTGGGATTGCTTGTTTCAGGCCCGCTTTCGCAATTACCCAATGTCATGAACGTTTTCTATGGACATTTTGAAGTCGGACACGCGAACCTGCTCGGATTTGTTTCTGATGAAAGCAATGATAGTATTGTTATTGATGATCAGATTACCTGCCTTGCCAAAGACTTGGTGGATGCAAGCAATTATGGCTATAAAAAACCTGTTATGTTTCCTGGCTATGCCGGTATGAAGGTATTTCGTGATGAAATCTATTGTGATTTAAAGGCCTTTTTCAGGGCTGATTTCAAGTATTATCGTAAAAATAAAATTTTTAACTTTCCTCAAAAGAAACGATTTAACAGGTTTCTGGGATCACTTTTTATCCTGGTGATGAAAATCAGGCCATTGCGCAAAATGTTTACCAATATGATCAAAGAAGGAATAGTAATGCCGCATAATAAAATACTGAAGAATGAAAGTCTTGAGCAATCTTGAATATTTCCATCTCAGTTCCAGAGTATGACCGAATAGAACTTCGCAGGAGCAAGACAATACAGGGCCTTGGGACGGTCGCGGCAAAGGTGATTTGGGAAAAACATGAAGATGGACCCATGAGTAAACATGTCTGGGCCCCGGAAATTCACTTCATAGAAGGTGTCTGGTATATCTGTTTTGCCGCAGGAACAGTCGCAAGCCCGTTTGACCATAGAATTTATTTGTTGGAAAACAATTCGGAAAATCCTATGGAAGGCTCCTGGAAAGAGATGGGCCAGATTAAAACCAATTGGGAGTCCTTCAGCCTGGACGCAACTACATTTGCTTATAATGGAAAACGTTACCTATTATGGGCGCAGCGGGACCCTTCTTTTTATGGGAATTCAAATTTATATATGGCTGAAATGAAAAATCCATGGACACTCGCGGGGAAACAGGTGATGATCTCAAAGCCCTCATTTGGGTGGGAACAAATCAGGTATTGGGTAAATGAAGGTCCCGCGGTTCTTGTCAGGAACAACATGATATTCATCACATATTCTGCGAGTGCCACTGACCATAGTTACTGTATGGGGCTGCTTTGGGCACAGACTGACAAGGATCTTCTTGATCCGGCATCGTGGAAAAAAACTGAATCGCCTGTATTTGCATCCAATGAAAAAACAGGACAATATGGGCCCGGGCACAATTCATTCACAATATCAGAAGATGGAAAGCATGATGTGCTTGTCTATCATGCCAGAAATTACAGGAAAATCAGCGGGGATCCGCTTTATGACCCAAATCACCATACCCGTGCACAGCTTTTATTATGGAAACAGGATGGTTTCCCGGTTTTTGGCCTGCCAGTTCCGGATGCCGTAAAGTGACAGTTGAAGAGACATCACTTTAAATTGTCAAGCAAATCATCTGTAGATATAAGACGGCTGCATTCCCTGGCCAAAAGCGGCAGTGTGTTCACGTGAATCTCTTTTGTTGCCGCGGCAAGTGCATCATGGATGATGGATATGTCATATGATTTGCTCTGCGGATCGATGACAAATGCTTTTACGCATACATTAGTCTGCATCCCTGCAAGAATGATTTTCTTGATTCCGAGTGCCTCAAGGTGCGCCTGAAGTTCGGTTGCGATAAAACTTGAAGGCTTGTGTTTGAGAATGACCTTTTCGTCTTGAACAGGCGCCACATCCGATTTAATTTTCATTCCATCTGTTCCGGGAGCAAAAAAGGCCGGATCAGGCCTGTTTGACTCATGCTGTATATGTATAATACGAGATCCTAGTTCGCGGAATCTCAATAGAAGCCTTTTGGCGTTTTGACAAGCAACAAGACTGTTCTCAAGAACACACCTGCCCCCTGGAAAATAATCATTCTGTAAATCAATCAGAACGAGGGCGGTTTTTTTCATATGTACAGCTCCTTTTCATAAAAAATAAGAGGAGAAATATTATGGTTTCTCCTCTTACGACAATACAAAAACTTTTTTTAAATCATAAATTAAAGGATTTCTTGATTGCTTCAAGCAACAAGTCATTGGATAATTCGCCTGTGGACGCAATGTTTTCCATCAAAGCTTTGCGAAGCGCCTCGTTTGGCACAGGACTTTTAAAACGGATGTAATCGACAAATACCTGGACGTCTGGGCCGTATTTTGTCGGCAAGACTTCCTTGTTGTAATCATAAATGCTTGTTGAGCTGTTAAGCCAGACATAACTGGCGTTGAACGGCTCGGCGCACCCAGTGATGCCCGCCTGCAGTTTTGAAGGGAGATCGGGCCTGGACATTCTTTTCAGAATGACCCAGTCGCTTCCATCAAGCTTGTACATGGTTGCAAACGCGGAGCCGAGTCTGACAATCGCAAGGTCGATCCAAATGGCCTTGTCGTTCTGGATATTGAAATTTGTCCAGTCGTAGACGTTGTCCTTCACATTGCCGCTGTAGAGCACGTATTTCACATTGTTGTCAACGCCGTGCATGATGTGAACTATGCTCTCGGTGCGCTCCTCGGGCTTTGCCGACATGTCGCCCGGCCTGCGAACTACCAGTCCGCCCCGGTTCCACTTTATGGCCGGTATTTCGCCGACTTTGCCCTTAATCATGATTCTGCCCTGGAGCATGAAATCGCCTTCCACAGTCTTGTAAACATATGCTCCGTGAAAACCCTTCCACCATCCGCCGCAGAGCGGGAGCAGATACATGCTGCCCTTGCTTGTGGCGTTAATGTCGAGTTTCTCGATACGGTTGGGCCAGTTTTCAGCCTTGCTGAAAATGCTCCATCCGGAAAGCGTGGCCGGGTTGTCAAACTCGTCTCCAAGGGAGGCGAGCAGATTGGCATAGCCAGTCGTAACCACCTTGGAAAGCAATGCGCGGATTTCATCCGCAGCAGGAGGCGTCTGGGCCCGGGGTGTGGGTACAGCGACGCACAATAAAACTGCTGTGATAGCAGCCAG
The DNA here is from genome assembly GCA_003818675.1 of Spirochaetaceae bacterium. Next base: position 894 of record RPPD01000071.1, on the reverse strand, counting down.
AACAGGAATTGTGATGCGATTCATTTTGTTTCACTCCTTTTCACTATTGTTATATCGCCCTGGCCGAATACCGGGACGATGGTAAGTATTTTGCCGTCCTGGGAGACAAGAGGTCTTCCAGTCTGCGAGATATACGGAGTAATATTGTCCTGTGACCAGGTTTTTCCGCCGTCTGCAGTGGCGAGGATGAACCATCCTTTCTGCTTCCCCTCGGCTGAATAATAGACGATAACGCCATTGTTCTCATCTATAAAACGGATGCACACCGTCTGTTCATTGAAGACCGGGGAGGAGCCATCCACTGAAATGACTCGCTCAGACCATGTTTCCCCTGCGTCGGTTGAAATGATGCATTTTGAATCTTTTGAAACCGCAGTATACAACGATCCGCTTACGGCACAGAATGCTTTCAGGGCGCAGTGCGCTATGGGCGCGTCGATCTGCTTTGTCTGGACGATATTCCACCGGTCGCTCATGATAACCGAGGAGGCGGAAATCATCGAGATGAGAAAAGGAGCTCTCATCTGATGATCTTCCGCGAAGGTTTTTCCCCCATTGGTGCTCTTGAAGAGGCCAATGCATCCTGTCCCGACAGCGAAGGTGTTTCTGTCCTTGATGTCAAGCCCGGAAAAGCATTGTGAACGCGGACTCTGCTTGAGCCAGGACGCGCCTGCATCGGTAGTGATGGAAATTTCGGTATTTGAGATGGCAATCCCGAATTTGTCATCCAGGAACATGGCTTGTTGGATTGCCATCTGCTTGTCGAGGGGTATTTTCTTCAGAATGGACCATGCGCCAATTTTTTCCGGTGCGCCAGCGCTGAAAGCCATTGAAAGGCTTGCCAACAGGAAGATGCACAGAAAAATAAAACGTGATAGAAACGATGAGTTCATT
>RPPD01000070.1 GCA_003818675.1 Spirochaetaceae bacterium | reverse complement strand
GATGAACCACATCACATCGAAGCTTCCAAGAGATGTTCTTGAGCGCCTGGACGTAATGGGCGGTTTAAAGGAGAAGCTATATAATTATTTCAACCAGAACTACCAGAACATGTTCAACAGGTTTGTGGTAACCTCTGAAGATGAAATGGTGAAGAAGGTCCGCAACTTCATCGACAAGGAAGAGCTGAAAACGCTCGCCCGTTATACGCCGAAAGAAATTGCAGCCCTCTTGGATCAGATTGGCGGCATGGACAAGTTCAATACTGGCGAAATAGAGAAATCTATCGTCAATATGTACGGTCATTTGCAGGGGCATGTGCAGAGAGGTGTCAACGACCTTGAAAATCTCACGAACTCACTGCTTCGCCAGAAGACAGACGTTGGCGCCTTTATTCGTGGCGAAAACGCCTACTCCGTTGTGAAGTGTTCCTTTAAGGACAATCTCTTCAAGCCAAAGAACGTTTCTGACGTGAAACTGTCCGTCAACATTCTTGATTCTGAACTGATCAGCCCGATCTTCCATTATCAGGTCACTGTTGAATACATCATCAAGGATCTCATCTCCAAGGGCATCATGGATATCCTTGACAAAGAGATTGAGAAACTGAAGGACCAGATCATTGATGAAGGCCGTGAGGAAATGAACGACTCCGAGATCCTCTTTGAAAAGATGAGAAGAGTCGCCAACTATACCTCCGATGACAAAGATGATCCGAAGTCAAAACGGTATACTTTCTTCGCAAAGTCGCTTATTGAAAAGATCGAAGGACTTCGCGCTGAAATCGATCCTTCCGAGTACGATGCGTTGAACATCCGTGAAAACCTGAAGAAACTGATTGATATTGAAAATATCAGAAACCGCGGTTACAACACGGCAGTCAACTCAATCACTTCAATTCTTGACACCTCAAAAATGGGTTATCAGTTTATTGAAAACTTGAAGAACGCCCGTGAACTGCGGATCAAAGAATATGAAGACACAAATGCAAAAGCATTGCCTGACGAGAGATATGCCATTAAGTTGAAGTATTATGATCAGGCACAGCTTGACAACGAGCGTATTGCATATGACCAGCAGCTGAAATCCTTCGAGATTGAAATCCAGCACCTCTGGGACGTTCTTGACATGGTGTACGAGGACAGCAAATTCCTCAAGGGAATTGTTGATTTCAAGGACCTTGCAAAACGCCAGAAGAACAAGATTCGCCGCAAGATCAAAGCGGTCAGTGGCGAGCCATTGTATGAGGTCATGGAAAAGCACTGGGACGAAATTTCCTTTATCAGGCCCCAGGAAACCATGATTGAGACCATGAACCGGACTTATCTTGCTGAAAAAGACAAGATAAAGAGACGGATCATTCTCATGAAGGAAAAAATGCAGAGCATTTACAGCTATCGCTATCCGATCAAGCGGCGCGTCATGGAAGATCGTCTTGCAAAGCTTGAAGCGGATTTCATGTCTTTTGACTACATTATTAATCCCTATCATATCCAGCCCGGACTTCTCCTTGATATCGACATCACGTCAATCAAGAGAAAGAAGGCAACTCTTGACGGCATGGCAAACGTGCTGAATGAATTCCTCCATGGCGTGTCCAAGGGATTCCAGGACGCTGCATTTGCTTCATTCTCAAGACGCCGGTCTACGGTACGCGAAGACATTGCACAGTCTTTTGCGGCACAGCCGGTTGAAGAGGGTGCTGAAGGTGCTGAAACCGGAAAGCAGGAGACCGAGTATCTGGACATGCTCTCAGCAGCACATCCTGTACGGTCGAGTGCTCCCAAAAGAGGACGGCCTGCCCGCGCAACTGGAAGAGGACGGGGCGTTGTTGATTCTTCAAAACGCGGTCGGGGTCGCAAGACCCGTGGCGGCGGATTGAGAGAAATCTAAATCCTGCATCCAAAATTAAAAGGTGACCCCAAAAGGGTCACCTTTTCAAATTTTCTTACAAACCAGAGAGAGGGAGTCACATGACAAACTTATTACACGAGGTCGAGGTCCTAAACCGTCGAGAGACCTTCAATAAAGTCGTCAATCATGCAAAAACCGTGACTGAAATCGTTGATTCGCTTGAGGGAAACTATAACCTGGCGGATGTCCTTAACAACCTGATGGCAGAAGGAAGGCTTGAAGGCGGGCAAATCAGCCCCATCTTAAGTTCAATCCTTGTGGACAAGTACCATTATTCAGTCAAATCAACAAATCTCTCTGTGAACATCACCGAGTTTGAGACTATCGCCGGGGAAATTTCAAAATGGAAGGCAGTTGATGTCGTTTTCGTGTATTTCCACCCGGAACTGGGCATTACCATTATTAATCCAAAACGGCTTGAAAGTCTCAAGGCCGTGCAGAACATGAAGAAAAACGAGCTTGTAAATGTATATGTCGGTGCGGCAAAGGGAACCGTCTCCGGCGAGATCAAAGAGCTTGCCCTGGGGAGATGTCTTGGCCTGCTTGATCTGGAAAAGCCAAAGGCATCCCCTTCGCTGGTCAGAGGATCACTCACAGTGAAGGAAGTAAGGGTTGCCAAGAAGGTTGCCGTGGTCCAAAAGCCGCGCAGGGAAAAAGCCGCTCCCGCGAGGGGAAAAGGGAAAAAGGCCGCTGCAGGGAAAGCTGCACCAGCGGCAATAAAGTCAAAGGCTCAAGGGGCACCGGCAGCGACTGGCGGTAGCTCGCGCATGACCCCGTTTTATTCAATTCCAGTGACCAACGAACTTTTCCACAACGGAAACGTGGAGGCATGGAAAAAAATCATAGAAAGCTACACCACGAAATATCCCGGACTTGAGGTTTACATATTCTACGAGGGCGAGAGGATCCATGACATCAACACCCTCTTCAAGTGGGGAAAGGTCAAGCACGGATGCGCTATCCTCATAGCGGTCGCGGGCTCAGACATCAAGGATGTCGCGAAGCTCCAGCGGTATCTGAAACAGGGAGCAAGCCATTTGTTTGAGTCATTCCTGAAATTTCCGGTTAATCACATACTCAATCTTTTTTAGACGGCACAAAAAGGACAGGGAACTGGTATGAAAAAGAACATCCATTTTTTCAGCTCGCACGACTCCATTTCGGATCCTGACATTCTTGAAAGCATCGGCATACGCGGCCGAAGAGCCATGGAACTTGGTTCCATTGACCTTCCCATTCTGCCGGGTTTCATCATTGATTCCGAAGTTGCCGCGCATCTAAAAGATGAGAAACTGAAGGATCACCTGAAGACCGCGCTTGCCAGAATTGAAAGAATAGTTGGGAAAAAATACGGCGATCCCGCAAATCCCATGCTGGTTAAAATAGTAATCAGCCCCAACCTCGTCATTGTGCATTATCCGACCATGCACAATTTTGGATTGTGCGAAAACAATCTGGCGGCATTCAACAGCTATGTCGGAGAAAACTTCGGCTACCATGAAATGGAATTCATGATGAAGGGATGCCTTGAGATCGAGGCGAGGATAGCAGAACTCCAGAACAGGGAAAAAGACCTGAAGGCCATCAAGGACGCCATCAAGGTGCTTGGAGATGAACTTAAGGACGACAATGCCAAGGTCGCGGACAGGAAAAAAACAATCCAGAAATATCAGGGACTTCTTCCAAAGAACTTCTTTGCAGATCCCTATGACCAGCTTGAAATAGCGCTTAAAAGAATCAGCCTGATGCTGGATCTTGATGAAATGGACGATGACGATACTGCGCTCATTATCCAGCCCATGGTTTACGGAAACTATGGCAAGGATTCGGCCTCCGGAATGTTTTTCACCAGGGACATTGTAACTGGTGCAAAGAACCTGACGGGCGAATATTTCCAGGAGCGTTTCGACGACCTGGGAGCCGCGGGCATGGACATCAACAAGATTGCCAAGAATTACCATGACCAGCTGAAAAAAGTGGCGCAGAATATTGAGGACCACTACAAGGAGATTCGCTCCATCAGGTTTACCATTGAAAACAAGAGAATGTGGCTGATCGACCAGCGCGGCGTGATGAACAAGTCCACGCAGGCGGATATACAGCTGTTGCTTGACCTTTTGAAGAGAAAGGTAATCCAGAAGGATTACGCTGTAAGGCAGATAAAGCCCAACCAGCTCGGTGAAATACTGCACCCCATCATAGACATCAATTCCGTCAAAACACTGAAAACCCTGCCGGGAGGAATAGGCGGTGCACCCGGTGCAGCTATTGGCCAGATTTATTTTGACACTGAGGAACTGCTTGACGCATATAAAAAGGCGCAGCAGTCAGGCGAGGACACAAGGTTCATACTCTGTCTGCCGGCGACATTCGCCGAGGATGTTAAGGCTATTGAGGTCGCCACCGGAGTTCTTTCAAACGAGGGAGGATATTCGGCCCACGCATCGGTTGTCGCGCGCCAGTACGGAAAAGTATCGCTTGTAAATACAAAGATGAAGATTCGTGACGACCAGGCTGTCATCGGGAATGTCGTGATCAAAAAGGGAGATTTTCTAACACTGAATGTACCCTATTACGGCGACCCTTCCATCTATCTCGGGAAGGCCGGTCTTATTGAACCGGATCCTGAATCATCCGGCCTGCTTGAATTTAATGACATTGTGAGCGAGTTCATGAAGGACTTTGAGGTCAGGGCAAACGCCGACACCCCAAAGGACACGACACTTGCCAGGACCTTCGGCGCGCACGGGATCGGACTCTGCAGAACAGAACACATGTTCTTTGACGAAAAGCGCATCAATGTCTTCAGGGAAATGGTGATATCGGACAGTGTCGAGGAACGGCGCGAGGCGCTGAACAAACTCAAGCCCATGCAGCGTGCAGACTTCTACAAGCTTTTCAAGATAATGGAAGGCTTTGAAGTCACAATCAGGCTTCTTGACGCGCCCTTGCATGAATTCCTGCCCCACAATACTGAAGAGATGAAAAAATTCATCGCGTATTTGCGCAAGCAGCCGGGCAAGATGAAAATATCGGAAGCAGAGGTGCAGGCGAGGTGCACCACGCTCAATGAGTTCAATCCAATGCTGGGTCACCGCGGATGCCGCATCGCCATATCATATCCTGAAATCTACGAGATGCAGATGCGCGCAATCTTCGAGGCGGTCTATGCACTTCGCAAGGAGGGCGTCAAGGTGATGCCCGAGATCATGATTCCGATTGTCATGAATGACACAGAACTCAAAATGATAGTTTATGGAAAGAAGATCGAGGGTGCATCTGTAAAGGGACTGATAGACATAGAGAAGGAAGTTCGCGAAAAGCTCGAGGTCAGGGCTGTGCCTTACAGGATCGGTACCATGATTGAACTGCCCGTGGCGGCATTGGGTGCCGGTGACATCGCCAAGTATGCCGAGTTTTTCTCCTTTGGGACAAATGACCTCACCCAGACGACAATCGGATTGTCCAGGGATGATTTCAACTCCTTCATGCCGGATTATACACAGTTTGACCTGCTGGAGGGCAATCCCTTCAAGTACCTGGACAAATATGTGAAGGAGCTTATCACAATTGCTGTACGCAGAGGCACCATGACCAGGCCCAATCTCAAGAAGGGACTCTGCGGAGAGCACGGTGCTGTGCCTGAGAACATCAAGTTCTGCATGCAGGCAGGTCTTGACTATGTCAGCTGTTCCAGCTACTCGGTCCCCATTGCAAAGCTCGCGGTGGCCAGGATCAACCTCGGCGAGGAATAAGTCTCGCATTTTCTTAATATAAAATTATCGCCCGGCCATTTAAAAAAAGTGGCCGGGTTTTTTTCAATCCGGATAACCAGTGATTTCGCGGATGCGCTGGTAATAGGGCTTGAGTTTCTCATAAATGTGCTCATACACATCACTGTACAGTGTTTCATAAAGCGCTACATGAGATGGATCGGGCAGATATTCTCTTTCAATACGTGTCATTTCACACACAGCTTCCGTGAATCCGGAAAACAGGCCAAGCCCCACAGCACAGTCTATTGCGGCGCCAAGCGAGGACGTGTCATGTATATGAGGCTTCTTTACGGGCAGGTTGAAAATGTCCGCAGTAATTTGAAGTGTATGTTCACTCTGCGCTCCGCCTCCTGAGACGCGGATTTCAGAAAATGGAACGTGGCTTTTTTTCTGTATACGCTCACCTCCGCTTTTAAGCCCGTAGCAAAGGCCCTCAATAATTGCACGATATAAATGCGCACGGGTGTGTGCGTCGCCAAAACCCATTATGGTACCCTTTGCTTCCGGGCCAGGAATCTTGACACCGGGAGACCATGTTGGCTGAAGCATGAGTCCGAGTGCTCCCGGAGGGGTTTCCTCAAGGAGTTTCTCCAAAAGCTCTTCAGGTTCGCGGTTTTCTTCCATTGCGCGCTTGACCTCGCGTTCACCGAACTCGCTTTTAAACCATGATACCAGCCAGAATCCGCGGTAGATCTGGAATTCGGTATTGTACATACCGGGCACTGCCGCAGACTAGGGCGGGATGAATGGAATTGTCTCGAAGTATTTTTTGTGATAGATGCCGATTGTGGCTGTTGTGCCAAGTGATATTCCCGCCTGGTGGAGAGACAGGCAGCCTGCACCCAGGAATTCACATGTTTTGTCAGAACCTGATGTCACGACAGGAATGCCCGCAGGAATTCCTGTTTCCTCGCTCACCTTTTTACTGATGGAACCAGCGACTGCAGCAGGCGGGATGAGCTCCGGAAGTTTTCCCATGTCAATTGGAAAGGCGTCCCATTGCCATGTACCGGGTTTGCACCAGTCAAAATGCTGATAATCAAATGGAACATAACCCACTTGAGCCGCGTAGGAATCTGCAAAGCGGCCTGTAAGTTTATAAAGAAGGTAGCCGGAGAGAAACAGATATTTGTGTGTCTGTTCCATTATTTGTGGCTGGTGTTGGTTAAGCCAGTTGATCTCTGATTCTCTCTGGGCGGATTGCACAGTAGGAAGCAGACCGATGAGCTTTATGGCCGCCCCCATTATCCCGCGCAGGGGCTGTATCTTTTTTGTTCTGCGCTGGTCAGGCCAGACAATCGCGGGCCTTAAGGGATTGCCAGTCTTGTCAACGTTTACAAGTGTGCAGCGTTGTGTTGTGATTGAGCAGCCCTTGATTGCAGAAAGGATTCCATCCTGGCCTGAAGCAAATGGCGCAAAAAGTTTTTTCGTGGACTCGCAGAGTTTTTCATAATAGTATTCAGGTCTCTGCTCTGCCCAGCCTGGTTTGACACTGTAATGGGCATCGATTGCCACACGCTCCCTTGCCTTGATTTCACCCCTGAGATTGAAAAGAATCGAGCGGATGCTCTGGGTTCCAACGTCAATCGCCAAAATCAGGTCGCTCATTTTTAACCCCGCAGTTTATTTTTATGGAATCTACAGATTCGTTGGCAAGATGAAATGCCTCATCTTTGGGGAGTCCGCATTCATCGGTTAATGTCAGGCCCAGGAAACGGTTCATTACCGAAAAGACATCAGGGGCCATGGGGAAAATCAATGCAAAATCCGAGCCTGCGGGATTTGAAATGGAGAAAAAACCATAGAGTCTTGCAGGCTCGCGGTGGTGATAGACTGTGATGCCGGAGGAGGATACATTTCTTTCCATATCGAGCAAGTTATGAGGTACGATTTTCTTCAGATGCCGTAAGGCAGGGGGTATGTCTCTTTCTGCATATGACGCAGGTTCAATGATCACATAAAACCTGTATGCGTTTGACTTGAATGTGATTCCGTCATCTCCAAGAAGCAAGGCCCTGATATTTGCATACTGCGTGATTTCAAATGTGTGGTAGTGGATTTCAGGTTCATAGAAGCCCCTGATTATTGTTCCTGCATCACGGGGGATCTTGTTTTCGGAATACGCCTGAAACAAGTCGAGCGCTTTTTCCCTTATCAATTTTACACTCCCAAAAGGAATAGAGCCAATGGTATATCTAATACTAATCCAAAACAGACTCTTTTCAAGGGGAAACAACCTGTTTTTTTAAAGACCTTGACGAGGCGGACGCTGGTGAATACAATCTTCGCATAACGTTGGATCAATTGGGCGGATTGGATCCGGATTATTGAGGAAAAAAACCCTTGGAGGTATTAAATTGGATATTTTTGATAAATGCAGAAAATTATCACGTGCTGATGAGGCCCGCGCGCAGGGTTATTACCCGTATTTCCGGGAGGTTGAGGAGAATGATGGCCCTATAGTGCGGATAGCCGGCAAGGAATTGATCATGGCAGGGAGCAACAATTATCTTGGGCTTTCCGTGCATCCAGAGGTGAAAAAAGCGGCTGTTGACGCTATTGAAAAATACGGCACAACCTGCTCTGGATCAAGATATCTTAATGGAACTCTGGTGATTCACCATGAGCTGGAGGATTCGCTTGCGGAATTCCTGCACACAGACAGCTGTCTGTGTTTTACCACCGGATACATGACAAATCAGGGGATTATCCCCACGATAGCTGGCCGCAGGG
>RPPD01000069.1 GCA_003818675.1 Spirochaetaceae bacterium | reverse complement strand
TGTTGTACGGGTCAGGCGCCGCCCAATCCTCGTCTCCGTTGAAGACAGGACCCAGGATATCCTGTGGTACATACTGAACAACATCATGGGAAAAGGAGATACTGACGCCTCCGGTCAACCTCTTGCCAAACAGCCAGTTGTCCTGGTAATAAAGCGAAAGCGACTGTTGCGTGGGCATTACACTGAGGTTAATTCCAGTGGTCACGCCAGTGCCAAGGAAATTGTTGTCTTTAACATTGGCATAGGCCGAGAAAGGAAAATCTCCGGGAATGATCGTACCGCCCACCTCAAACTCCGCCGTGGATTGCTCCTCCAGCGTAATCAGGATGTCAATGAGCCCTTCAGCGCTGCCAGGCTGGGGTTCTATCAGAGACTGCTGGGAGAAAAATCCCGTGCGTATCAGGTTCATGAAACCGCGCATGACCTTTGCCTTTGAGAAAACATCGCCTTCCTCAAAAGGAAGTTCCCTGCGTATCACCGATTCCGCAGTCTTTGAATTTCCCTGTATGATGATCCGGCCAATATGCGAACGGTCACCCTCCAGGATATTAATGACTATTGCCAGCTGCCGCTTCCCCTCATCCACCTTTTCCTCGGGTTTGATCTGGGTCGTTATATAACCATTGTCATAATAAAGGTTGTTCATATTCATGGAGTCTTCTTTGAACTTCTTGCTGTTGAAGATATCGCCTGATTTCTGGCGAAAATATGCGGCAAGCTGTTCTGTGGAAAAGACTTTGTTGCCGGAAAAAGTCACGCCCCCAAATATGTACTGGGTGCCTTCCTTTATATAGAAAGTAAGCAGGATATATTTCCGCTTCTCTTCCTCATTCATTTCTATCTGGCGGTCCACCTTCTCCACCAGGGCATATACATATCCATGCTCTGAATAATATGCCTGGATCGCCGCAATATCCTCCTGCAGCTTGGATTCAATGAAATCTCCGGAAACAAACAGCGCTGGTTCACGGGTCTGCATAAGCCCCTTTAACGTGCCCTCTGACGCGAAGCTGTTGCCGGAAAACTGCACTTTCTTTACAGTTGACTTGGGACCCTCAGTCACTTTAAAGACAATGGTGACCGAGTTGTTTTCTGCGTTCTTGACAGCCTCAAAGTTTACAGAGGTGTCCAGAAATCCCTTGCTCTTGTACAGGCTTATTATTGCGTCCGCATCCTTGCGGATAAGTGGTTCATTAAAAATGTTGCCAACCTTGGAAAGCACCGAATCGTTCAGGTCCTTTTCACTTATGTTATCATTTCCCTGGTACTGGATCTTCAGGACCGTTGCGCGCTCCTTGACAGTGAAGCGGATGACTACTGATGTTTTGGTATCATCAGAGGCGACAGCGTCTGCCTGCACGCTCTCAAAATATTCCAGGGCGTATAACCTGTTCTGCATTTCCCAGTACAGGTCATAGGTAAACGGCTTGTCCTTGTAGCCCGCGAGTATGGCGGACAGCTCCTGCGTGGAATGCGCCTGCGCTCCTACAAACTCAAAACCGACTATGGGTTTGTTTAAAAACCATGCTGTTGCGTCCTGCGCCTGCAGTGTTGTGACCGCTAATGTGCAGAATATGATACTCCAAAGTAATTTATTCATACGGAAAAAGACTCCTTCGTGGTTTTGTGGCTAAAAATCTATTCCCCACTTTACCGTAATTTTATTGTCGGGGAGGAAAAAAGACTCCCAGTGTTCAGGGGTGACTGTCCACTTTATAGTAAGAAAAAAGGGCGTTGTCAACTCAAGAGAGACTTCGCTCTCCAGGGAGACATTGCCAAAAGACTCCGCGCTGGCAGTACTTGCCGTGGCCGTGGAGAGATCAGTCTGGAAACGGAATATTGCCTCAAAAGACAAATCACTCTGTTCATCGAGATATTTCTGGAAACTGATCTCTGTGTTGTTCAAATACCTGCCCATGCTGATCGTACCAGGCAAACCGGATGTTCCCGAGGTATTAAGAACCGTGTCCATAAGAAGGTTCTTGACCAGCTCCGTGCGGATGGTGAATCCGTCAAGATCAAAAAACTCCTTCACTTTTTGTTCCAGGGGACGCAGGAGCAGCACCTTGGTCAAAAGGTCTCCGCCAATATCGGAGATGGCGGAGGTAATGTATTCATCTCCGTTGTTGGTGTCGTTTGGCTGTATTACTCCGCCCAGAGCCAGGTAGCGTTCATTGATAGGCAGGACAGGATCAGTCTCAAAGGCCGGTTCAAAACTTGAAAGCCTCTGGTTGTCCACAGTCATGGTTATCTTGACGTCCTTGTCATTGTAACGGACCTTCCGTTCAGCACGCAAAGAAAGCATGGGATCAAAGGAATCCATGTTTTCATTCAGGGTGATCTGGCCTTCCTTTATATAGAAATCACGTTCAAAATAATATACCTCACCACCCCGGAATTTGAAGTCCCCGGTTAAAGCGAGTTCATTCTTGAGCTTGTTGAAATGCAGGGCGAGTTTGGCACCTGGTTCGGCCACCATTCGCAGTATCGGCAGTTCACGGACAGGCCAGTAAAACTCCACCTGTTTGCCGGTCTCCACCAGAAGATCAGCTGCAAAATTGATATCCCGATCCTCTTCTTCATCAATAGTTGTCTTTTGTTTGGAGAGGATGACATCGCAATTGTGGACGAACAGGTTTCCCGCCACGCGCGTGCCCGCGTAATTCCCCTGGATTTCCAGGTTTGGCGTGGTGATAAAACCATCAAGAGTGACTGAACCCGCAGGGATGACAACATGCACTCCGCGCGGGTCCATGATTTTCAGGTTAAGGAGGAAGTTCCCGACCCCCCAGTGGTCAAGCACGACCCCCAAAGTCAAAGTCACAGGCGTCTGTCCGGCACGAGTGGATGTTTCGCGAAAGGTAACAGCCTTTTCCCTGATCTCCATAACCGTGTTCACCGGGCCCACTGTCTCGGGAACCATCGCTGAACCGACCACCAGGTTGTCTATTGTAAACACGCCAAAGAAGTCAGGATCCGCGATTGGACCCGAAAGTGTCATATTGCCGCGCGCGATCCCGTTTTCTATCCGCACTGATTCACCTGTAAAAAAGGTATTCAAACCAGGGAGTTTGCATACAATGTTCGTCGCTCTGGCGTCAATAACACCATTCTCAAGCTTGCCATCCAGAATCCCCGATACAGGGAACGGATCCGCCAGGGTAAAAAGGAATGCTCCGTTTTCATGAATTAGTCCCTTGAAAGACTCATCCGGCCCGCCATTAATCATGAGAGTATTGTCTTCAAGCAGGAAGTCCATATCCCAGGACGGGAGGGCCTTGTCCTTTACAAGTATGTCATTAACACTGATTTTCCCACTGCCTGTTCTGGCAAAAATCTGGTCCCCGCCTGCAGGCTTTTCTGCCGAAGGCTCCATACCTGCCGAGGCAACCGCAGTATCGGCTCCCATAAACGGACCAAAGTTGCCCTCAAGTACAATTGCCGCATCCAGTTCATCGCGGTAAGCGGCCTTAAATTGCGCGGAAAACTTGAAATCACCAGTAGCCCGGTCCAACGCGCCCGATCCGGAGACAACGCTGTATGTCCTGGCATATGTCCCATGCAACGAATCCAGGACAAACAAAGAATCATCCAGGGAAAATGCAGCGTCCAGCGCCACAGGTTCAAAACCAAATCTGCCGTTTACAAGCGCCAGCGAGCCATCTACCCGAGGTGCTGCAGGCTCTCCCTGGAGGTGCAACTCACCGTCAAGATCCCCGCGTACAACCAATTCCCCAAACCTGGCGAGTGGACTGTTTTTGAACATCAGATCCATCTCAATATTTTCCCCGCCCAGAACAAGACTTGCCTTGTAGTTTTCACGGTTGTCCATATCTGCAAGTTCTACCCATCCGGAAAGTTTTGGATCGGGTTCCAACTCCAGTACCAGGGTTCCGTTTCCCTCCAGGGAGGAAATCGAATCAACTGCCACAAGACGGGTAATTTCCATTATCTTGTCCCGGACCGTAAACACAGCCATCACAGAAGAATCCTTGCCGCCCTGAAAAACCTCCGGGAAACCTGTAATGGTTGTCCGGTTACTGACAAGGTCAAATCCGCCATCGGACTTGAAAATCCCTCCCCAGGCAAGCGAAGCAAAAAGGGTTGCACCGGGAAGAGGTACAGGGAGAGATTCTGTATTCAGGAAAAACACACTGTCACCCGTATCTGTGGTTACCATGGTAAATACGATGCCGTGTGACCCGGTCATCACAACACCCTGTCCAGGTACAATATTCCCGTCAATGGAATAGGCATTGTCACGAATTTTCATGCGGCTGGCGAATCTGGCATTGCCATCACTCGGGGAGGACATGGCAAAAGACCCGGAGACTGGAGTCTGCATCCAGACGCCATCAAAATGATTGACAGCCAGCTGTTGTGGATCAAACATCAAGTCAAATTCAAAATGGTTTTCAGGCAATTCCCTCTGAACGAGTTTCACACTTTCCGAAGCTCCGCTGAAACGGGTGAAATCAGTGGCAAAGGATATGCGTGTAGTAAGGTAAATTTCCCCAAGCATGTCCATAACAGGATCCGTTTCCGCGGTTTTGGAGGCAACGGCATTGTAAACCGCGTCAAGTGGAATGTCCTCAAGCAATGCCTCCATTGACAGATGCGGTCCGTTGGCAAGTGAAAATGATCCACCCACAAGAATTGGTTTCACGTTCTCCCGGGCATCAAGTTCCGTTGTGAGCTTGAATGTAATGTCTTCTCCCCCGGGTACAATCTCGCAGAAAAACTTGGTAAATACGGTCCGACCCACCACAAGGCGGCTGCCTGCAAGCGAGAGGCTCTGGTCCGTGCGGTCTACATCAATGTCAGCATTGATGGTTCCGGCCAGATCAGTCTTGATGTCTTCAAGCCTGAGAAGCCCCTTCGGGAACATTGTGTTGTATACTATGTTTCCCGTGAACTCCAAAGACCCCAGTTTGGTATCAATCGCAAAGGGCTGAAAGGCAACAGAGGATTCATCACCAACAAGCCTGACAGAAACCCGCGCATCTACCGGAAGAATGGACTCTGGTATACTGCTGTCCATGGACAGGGAATAATCAAGCTCCTGTTCCGGGAAATTGTAGTTTACAGTACCCGAAGCCGTGACTGATGAGTATAAAAAGTGGTTAAACTTCTCCAGCTCGTTCCTGAATCCAACCATTGATGATGGGGAAAATCTGTCCATCACAAAGGAGAGGGAAAGCTCTCCTTCTGCAAGGAGCCAGGATAGCGAGACATCTATCGGGGCGCGGTCCTGAATCTTTGTGATCATGAGACTTTTTTCATCAACAATCACCGAGAACTCCTGCTCCGCGAGCGTATAATCAGTTGACTCAAACCTGAGAATGGAAACACGGGCATCACAGGTTGAGAAGGTGTTGTCGACGGTGCCGCGTACCCCCAGCTCTGTGGAGATTCCAGCTTCCCTTTCACTTTCCCGCGCTTTGATCTCCTCAAGCAAGCCCTCTCCGCGCAGTGATACGGAGAAGTGTTCTTCCTCCGGAATCATAGAGAAAAATATACCCGTTGCACAGTAATTGATGTTACCCTTTGTATATGAAAGCATCAGATCCTTCCCGGACACTTCCATTGACGGGATCAGGAAATCCTTGCCGTTAAATTCAAAAAGCGACCTGAAGAAAAGGACCAGACGGGCATCCTTTTCCTCGTCAAGGGAGATCCTTGCTCCGTTTATCTCGATTCTTTCTATTGCATTGATCTTGTTCTGTGCAAATAGCAACTCCAGGGGGTTGTATTGCAGGATCATTTTTTCAGCAAAAAAGTTTTCCCTGCCTTCCATATTGCGGATAGACAAGCCCCTGATTTCAAACCTGCTGAAAAGCGATGGGGAGATCTTGCGATAGCTAAATTTAAATCCAGTCTGTTCGCTGAAGACCGCAAGCGCTGACTGCTTGAGGCTTGCAAGCTGCATCTCTACCATGAGGGTAAAAATGGAAAAGCCTATGGCAATCACAGCCCCGAAAAAGAGAAGAATTACTAATTTTTTCCTGTGGGCATGCCCAGTCACACCCGATGTCATTTCCATGGTCCCTCTATGGAAAATATATAATTTTTTTGCCCTGTTTTCCAAAATAAAGCTGAACTTCTGGTGAGCTTGACATCATACCATGCAGGCCAGCCACAGGACAAGTCCACTTTGCATTCTATGCAATGAAATGACTTCCTGGGGCGGATAGTTACACTTTTTTTCATTTATCGGTCTTTACGACTTCAATTCTCCTGATATGCCGTTTGTCGCGCTCCAGAACCTTAAAAACCGCGCCAGGAACTGTGTAAACCATGCTTTGGGCCGGAATTTCACCCAGTTTTTCACATAAATACCCTGCAATTGTGTCATAAGTACCGCGTTCCAGTTGGATCCCGGTGCGGTTGGCAAGGTCCTTAAGGCTGGTTGTGCCCTCAATTACATACCTGTCCCTGCTCACTACCCTGATGTCATCCTCGACCGTTGTATTCTCTCCCGGGATATGGCCTACAATGTCTGCCACAATCTGGGCCGGGGTTATAACACCGGATATTATCCCGTATTCGTCGCAGAGAAAGACAACATCCTGACGTTTCTGGTTCATTTCCAGTAGCAGGTTGGGTATACGCTTGGTTTCGGGGTAAAAAACAGCATCATGGATCATTGTTGCTATATCTGTGCTGCGCGAGGAAAGAAAATCTTCCATATCAATATATCCGACTATGTTGTCTGTGCGGCGCGTGGATACGGATACAAAGCGGGCCCCTGTCTCCTTGGATATGCGGATGACATCAGTCACAGAGGCCTTCGCGTCGCATACCGGCATCTTTGGAAACGGGATCATAACCTCGCGCGCCTTGGTGTTGGGAAACTCAAACAGGTCATCAATCAGGCGCTGGTCCTGGATCGGGAGGCGTATTTCCCTGCTGCGCAGCTTCACCAACTGGCGCAAATCCTCCCTGGATGCAGGCAGCTTGCGCATTTGCTCCTGCCGCTTGAACGGTAAAAGCAGAACCAGTATTACCATGTTTAAAACGAGGGAGATTGGCAGCAACACCCAGTACATGACATACAGGAGAGGGCTCAACTTCAGGGTTATGGTATCCGCATGGTTCCTTAAAAAGGATTTAGGGATGATTTCAGAAAAGACAAGAAAGACCAGCGTGAGGCCAAAGACTCCCATCCATTCTGCCCAGGAGGGAATACCCGCCTCCCGGAGCACCATAAGGAGCATCACGGTTCCTGCGACAATGACAAGGTTGGTGCCTATCAGGGTTGTGGCAAGAAGTCTTTCCGGCCTGTGGAGCAAAAAGTCCGCGGTTTTGGCATAGAACTTGCCTTTGGCCTTCTTGGAGTAAATCTTGACCTGGTTTGCCGCGAGAAGCCCTGTCTCCATGCCGGCGAAAAAACCCGCAAGGATTATGCATATCAAGATGCCCAGAAACATCATGAGAGCACCTCCACCTTCAGGGTGGCGATCCTGTTCCTGTACATCTTGAGAACATTAAAAGCGCAGGACTGTATGGCAACCGAGGCGCCAGCCACGGGTATTTCCCCAAGACACTCTATAATCATCCCGCCAACGGTCCTGCTGTCTGTTTCAAAGGTCTTGCCCAGGACCTCTTCCAGAATCCGCACTTCCACGCTGCCTGGCAGGAGAAAGGTGTTTGTGCCAATTTCACGGACCAGCTCGCGCTGGGCTGTGTAGAGGTTGGAAAGAATGGTCTCCACGAGGTTGTTGAAGGCGATGACTCCCGAAGTGCCGCCGTACTCGTCTACCACCACAGCCATCTGCGTGTCCATTTCCTTCATCTCGCGCATGAGCTGGTTTAATTTTTTGGACTCAGGCACCTGGTGCAGGGGCTTTGCGATTTCGCCTGCCGCCATATCCTCTGAAAGACCTGCCTTGAACGGGAGCAGATCCTTGAGTTCAAAGTATCCCATGGGATGATCAATGCTCTTGTCGCAAACAAGCAGCAGTGAATGCATTGATTTTCTGCGCTCCTGTTCCAGGTCAAGCAGCAGTTCCGCAATCCGAGTGTCCTGTGAGACCATCTGGATGCGGGTGCGCGGCATCATCACTTCTTCTGCAGTGAGAACATTAAAGTCAAAAAAGGATTCAAAAAGGGACAGCTCAAGCTGGTTGATTATCCCCTCCTTGTGGCCGATCTGAAGTGTCGCGTCAATGATATCACGTTCCTGGGATTCAACTTGAATCCGTATTGTAAACAATCTCTTTATGCCTGCAAGGATAATCCGCAGGGGTGTTAGTATTTTATAGATAAAATGCAGCGGCACTGAATTGATGCGTGTAAAAAAAACCGCATTGCGGACTGCAATGCTTTTTGGAAAAAGCTCCCCGAAAAAAAGCAGAATGAGTGTCATGGAAATCACGGGGAAAAGCAGGGCAATGAACTCATTATCAAAACTTACCTTGTC
>RPPD01000068.1 GCA_003818675.1 Spirochaetaceae bacterium | reverse complement strand
TGCGCGCATGGCGCAGGGCGCCATATGGCAAAGGAAGCGCAGCTGAGTACTCCTTCTGGAAGATATATCGCACCGCAGGCTGGTGACAGATATCATTGCGCGAGTCACGGTCGGGGCCGATTTTTGGGATGAACTTGTAAACTTCATGTCCATGTTTGCACAGTTCTGATTCAAGGTGTTTCATGGAAGTGATCACGCCATTAATCTGGGGATCCCAGCAGTCTGAAAAAAAGCCGATTCGCATGGTTGTCAATTGTTATGAAGAGCTTGAATATTGTCAAGTATGTTTCGTTATTGTCTTTTCTGATATTATCTGATCATGGACAAAGATCAGCTTCGTAGCCCCTTTTCAAAAATGCTCGCCGAGTTCGAGCGAGTGCTTCTCTCCATCGGTTTTTCCCGGGAGCGGGCAGGACTATGCGCCCGTGTATTTGCCAGAAACTCTCTTGATGGCGTGTACTCGCATGGACTAAACCGCTTCCTGCCATTTGTAAAAAGGGCAGAGGAGGGCGGAATTGACATTCATGCCCAACCGGTATGCAGGGCTTCATTCGGGATGCTGGAACAATGGGATGCCTGCCGCGGACCTGGACCTGTCATGGCCACGCACAGCATGGACCGCGCCATACAGCTTTCATATGAACATGGAGCTGGAATCGTGGGTTTGCGCAATACCAACCACTGGATGCGCGCTGGCACATACGGGCTTTTAGCAGCAGAAGCTGGCTGCATCGGGATCTGCTTCACGAACACAATTCCAATAATTCCGCCATGGGGTTCGGCCGAACGCAGGCTTGGCAACAATCCTGTTGTTTTCGCCGTGCCACACAGGGATGGCCCGATTCTTCTTGACATGTCGCTTGCGCAGTTTTCCAATGGCAAAATGCATTTCTATGGCCGTGAAGGCCGCGACCTTCCGGTTTATGGCGGTTATGATATGGAAGGGAAACTCACTCTTAGCCCGGCGGAGATCAAAAAATCAAGGCGTCCCTTGCCAATCGGGTTGTGGAAGGGAACCGGGCTTGCGTTCATGCTGGATCTTGTTGCGGTCTGCCTCTCGGGCGGCCGCTCAACAGCGGACCTGTCAAAGGAAATGGAGGATGACCGCGTCAGCCAGGTATTCATCGCCATGGATCCAAAAAAATTCTGGGGTGAGGGGGAGATGGACGCAAAAATCGATGAGATGATCTTGCATTTGCTTTCAGCACCGCCCCTGCCTGATTCGGATGCTTCCTGCAAGGGCGAGACGGGCGTGCGCTATCCGGGTCAGGGCATGATGCGCTTGCGCGAGGAAAACCTCAGGCTGGGAATTCCTGTTGACCTGGAGTATTGGGACCAGGTCTGCAAGTTGTAGAAGAGGAGGAAAAGGGGTGTTTACAGTCTGGTTTTTGCGGCATTGACTGCATGGTGATACCTGATGCATTCCGTGATGCGGGCCTTTTCACCGTCTTTGTAATCTTCACCGATGAGCGGGATAATCCGGAGAATCCTTTTTGTGTGATTAAGACTGTAATCCCCGCTGTATTGTGTTGTCAATTCATCAAGCCTGTCTTCCGTCAGCATTGCTGCTCCTTGTAAAGCGCGCTGTCCGCCACAAAATAGGGGCGAACTCCCTTCAATAGGTTTTATAGAAAATCTTAAATGAAGAGGAGACGCCCCGAAATGCTGGAGCAAAAAATGCATGAAGCACAACTGCTGCTGCGACGCCAAGGTATGTCGATCAAGGACATTGCCATGGAAATCGGAAAATCAGAACGCACCGTGTATTGCTATCTTTCCAAACCACTGCATCCCAGAATAAAACGACACTTGAGGAGTTTGATCTGGCATGGCTGAAAGGCGGTCTGACCCAAAAGCATTTCAATGAGTTAAAAACGCTTGCTTTCATTACGGGTTCACCGCCTACTACATCTCGTGTGTCGATCTGATTGAACAATTGCACATGGGTGGTTTGGAGCGCGCAGGGTGTAGCCCCTCACCTCACGAGGTGAGGGGCGAGGGGTAAACCGGTGTTGGGCGAATCTATTTGATTATTTCAAGGGTTTTGATAATAGCGTCAGTATCAGCTTTTTCTTCCCCGATAATATATAATCCAATTAGCAGTACTTCTTTTGATGCAAGAATATTTTCACCATAATTATAAATATGCATCATTGCTTCAGTTTCATTATGATTTTCATCTTTATACAGAATATATTTTGTATAAATGCCTTTTCTGCCCCACATTTCGTCATTTTGACCTGAACCTCCAACGAAACACTTTTCAAAACCAGGAAAACTTAAGGCTCTTTGAACCATTATACGTCCACCCTGAATTATCGCCTCTTCTAAAGTAATATCACTTCGAGACTTTGTTAGAGTTATTAGTAATGTACGATATTTATCATCACTATATAATTGTAATTGATCTGTTCCAGGTAGAGCTCTTGGATTGACAGAATAATTCCATCCAATTGGAATGATGATAGAAATACGATTGAAGGAAATTCTATTGCCTGTTCCTTTTTTAATTTCGCCAAGTTCTTGTGAAAATATAACCACGCAGAACAAACTGAAACATAAAACAAATAACATAAATCTTTTCATGAACCTCTCCAATTCAGATAATTTGCTATAATATACCATATTTGAGTAAAGTATACACACGCTATCAATAGAATGAATGTTGGATGTTGGCCAAGAGCCATACTTGAAAATGATTTTATCACTGAAAAGGATCTATTTCAAGCAAGTTTTCAATAGCTTGGTCAATGTCCCCAAGCGCGGCAAACCGAAGCGAGAAGCATGGATGGTTCGGAACGCCCAACCCAAAGAGATTATTTTCTTTTCTTGTACAAGTGAATATCTATATGTTTTTTGTAGTTTTCGAAATCTTTATCTAAGGTAAAAATTGGATAGTTATTCATAATACTTACTGCACAAATAAGAAAATCTGTATGAGAACCTTGGCTACCGTGAATTCTGCATGTATTGGACAGTTGAGCCGCTAATTCAAAACATTGAGTGTCTAAAGAGAGATCATCGAAAAGACTTAAATTGTCTTTTAATAAATTGAATTTCTGTATATCAGAAATTCCAGATAATATTTCTTGGCGAATTGGACCAATCATTACAACGCGAAGTTCTTTAATAAGTTCCTTAAACTCTGAAAGAACATCAGAATCAACAGAATGACTTTTCCTCAACGCTAATGACCAAACGGAAGCATCAACCAAAACTTTCATTACTTTGACCGAAGTTTTTTATAATCATAAATACCGTAGTCAATGGTTCCAAAAAGATTTACAATATCTTCTTGTTTCCTTCGTTGAATGAACTCTTTTAGGGCAATGGAAACAGTTTCTTTTTTGGTTTTAAGGCCACTTATTTTGAGGGCTTTGTTAAGTAGTTTGTCATCTATAGCTAAATTGGTTGCCATGGATTGCCTCCATGTGTAATAATTTACACATGGACTTGTGTATTGTCAATTGAGTTGCCAAACCATACCTTCTTCGTAGGCGGTTTATTATACCTCTTTCTTCCCAATTCGTGAAAATTCGCGATATTCGTGGTTTTTTCTTCTACTTTCTTCAAAAAACCTTGACAGGTTCCTTTAAAATATTTTATACTAATATACACTACCTTCTTAATCATAATAGTAGTGAAGGGATTGCTGTCCAGGGGAAGACTGTGAGAATCACCTTTAAGGGCGACTATGCGATAAAATCTCTTCTCTTTCTTGCTGTGAAGTATCACGAGGAGGGCGAGCACTATTTCCAGATCTCGGAAATCTCCAGACTCCAGGATATCCCGGAGAAGTTTCTGGAACAGATCTTCCTGCTCCTGCGCAAGGCGGGTTTCTTGAAAAGCCAAAGGGGAATGCGGGGTGGATTTGCCTTGAACCGCGACCCTGTAGAGATCTCTTTGGGCGAAGTTGTGAGGCTCATCGAAGGTACTATTTCTCCCATAGCCTGTGTCTCACAGAGCGCGTACCAGGCGTGTGATTTTGAGCCTCAGTGTGTGTTAAAACCTGTCTGGAACCGCGTGCGCAATGCAGTCTCAGGCATTGTGGATTCCGTGAACTTTGCCGAGCTGGCCGCAGATACACTTGTAAGACAGAAGCAGAAGGCCGAAAGCCTGATGTATTATATTTAGACTGCAGGGACTTGTAATGACTGAAAGAAATACACATTCCGTGGGAATTGTTAAAACACTTAAACTCACTTTTGCAGAGAATGGCGATCCTCTTTTACTGGAAAACAGCCAAAAGATTTCACCTGTTACAGTTGCATATGAGACATATGGAGAATTGTCTGACACCAGGGACAACGCGATTTTGATTGTACATGCGCTTTCAGGTGATGCCCATGTAGCAGGATATCATTCAGAGTCCGACAGAAAGCCGGGATGGTGGGACATAATGGTAGGTCCTGGAAAACCTGTAGATACTAACCGCTATTTTGTCATCTGTTCCAATGTCCTTGGCGGATGCCAGGGGACTACTGGGCCTTCCTCAAATGATTCTGCCACACGCAAGCCGTACGGAGTGCGTTTCCCTGTAGTGACAATAGGTGACATGGTCGAGGTGCAGAAGCGTCTCCTGGATTCCCTGGGAATCAACCGTCTGCACTCAGTCATGGGTGGCTCCATGGGCGGGATGCAGGTGCTTGAGTGGGTAATGAAATATCCTGATATTCCAAAAAGCGCAATTGTAATTGCTTCGTGTGCCGCACTTTCCGCACAGGCCATTGCATTTGACGCTGTAGGCAGAAGTGCCATCACTTCGGATCCAGCCTGGAATGCGGGTGATTATTATGACACTGACAGTCGGATTCCAGGACTCGCGGTCGCGCGCATGCTGGGCCATATCACCTATCTGTCAGAGGCCGGGATGCGCGACCGCTTCGGCAGGAAACTGAAAGAAAGCGGGGATTATGCGTATGAGTTCAGGGATGAGTTTGAGATAGAGACCTACCTCGCCTACAAGGGCTCAAGCTTTCTTGACCGCTTTGACGCCAACACCTACCTCTATGTGACAAAGGCCATGGATTATTTTGACGCCGGAGCGAAATACGGGAATGGTTCTCTTGTGGAGGCGTTCAGGAATGTGAAGGCAAAAATGTTTTTTGTATCGTTTACTTCGGACTGGCTTTTTCCGTCGCGGCAGTCCGTGGAAATGGTGCGCTCTGCAGAGCAGGCTGGAAAAAGGGTCTCCTATCTGAATATTGACACGCCGTACGGGCATGACAGTTTCCTGCTTCCGTGTGACAGATTGTTTAGCGGGGTGCAGAGTTTTCTGTCACACGTGGATATGGAGTAAGGCAGAATGTACAAGGAACTGCATAAACAGACAACATTTGCTGAAATCGCGGAAATGATTGAACCTGATTCGCATGTGCTTGACCTGGGCTGCGGGGACGGCAGTCTGCTTGATCTTTTGCGCACCACAAGGCAAGTCAGCGGCATCGGGATTGACATAGACGAGGAGGCTGTGCTTGCATCCATGGAGCGCGGACTCACTGCAGTCTCCGGGGACCTGGATCAGGCTTTAGCCCATTACGCGGACAGGATGTATGACTATGTGATTCTTTCACAGACCCTGCAGGTTGTAAAAAGGCCAGACCATGTGCTTGAACAGATCGTGCGTGTCGGCAAACAGGCGATTGTTTCATTTCCCAACTTTGCTTATTACAAAGTGCGGTTTGGGCTGCTCTTTGGCGGTCATATGCCCAAGTCAAAAATACTTCCATATGAATGGTTTGATACACCAAATATTCATCTTCTTACCATTAATGACTTCAAGACCTTTTGCAAAATCCGTGGAATTGAAATTGTCAAAGCGGTTTACCTGCACGGAAAAATGAAGAAGCGGCGTGTGAATGCTTTCGCCAATATTTTGGCGGAGGAAGCGCTTTTTGTGATACGGAAAACCTGAAGGGGTGGTCCATATGAAAACACGAAATGTATCCAGTATCTTTCCGGCACAGCCTTTTCTTGAAGGGGCAGGTGTGCATTTGAGAAGGGTTTTCTCAAGGCCTGAGGCCGAACTCACAGATCCATTTCTGCTCCTGGATGATTTTCGTTCCGATGAGCCGGGAAAATACCTCGCTGGTTTTCCCTGGCATCCGCACAGGGGTATTGAAACCATCACCTATATGCTTGAAGGCCATGTGGAACACGGGGACAGCATGGGGAACAAGGGTGTGATCCGGAAAGGTGATGTGCAGTGGATGACCGCCGGGAGCGGCATAATTCACCAGGAGATGCCCAAGGGCGATTCGGAGAACCGAATGTACGGCTTCCAGCTTTGGGCGAACCTGCCGGCCTCGCACAAGATGATGAGTCCGCGTTACCGGGAGATAAATGCAGCGGAAATTCCCGAGGTCAAGGTTGAAAAGGGTGTTCGAATAAAAGTCATCTCCGGATCAGTCGCCGGCATCAGGGGGCCGGTGGAGGAGATTGTCACCGAGCCTGAGTATCTTGATGTATCTGTGCCGCCCGGGACTGCATATATGCATCCGGTAAAGGCAGGCCATACTGCGATTGCATATGTCATTGAGGGAGCTGGGAATTTCGGCGAAGACAGCCGGGTAGCGGCGAACCGTACGGGCCTGTTGTTTTCCGACGGGGACCAGATCCGGGTTGAGGCACAGGGCGAAGGCGTCCGTTTCCTTCTGTTTTCCGGTAAGCCCATTAATGAACCCATCGTCTGGGGCGGACCAATTGTCATGAATACACAAGCAGAGCTTCGCCTGGCATTTGAAGAATATGATAACGGGACATTTATAAAATAAGGCTGTCATGCTTGCGCAAGGATAAAACTACAGGGATGCGGAAATGTTCACCATGTGCCGGTTGTTTGTGGATGTAATGCGCGTTCTGACCATAGGGAGGCTTGATCAACAATGTACCGAAGCCCCCTGATTCGGTGAATCGCTGGAACATGGTCTTGACCCAGAACGGGGAGTGGTTCCTGTCATTCTCCGAATATATCCATAACACAGGCGCGGTGTTTCTTTCACCGAATTGGCCGCAGGCCCCATTGACGCGTAGTTGGTTCCGCCGCTGATGTTTATTGCCCCAAGGACTCCGCGGATTCGGACAGCGGAACAGGCGAGCGCCACCCATCCACCCTGCGACTGTCCTGCAATCACAACCTTTTCAGGAATGACAAAAGACTGCTGCTGCATGTACAATATCGCGGCCTGGACATCCTTTGCGCCTTCAAGCCCGGAATCAACTGCGGTGGTCTTGAGTTCCGAGTCAGGCCCCTGCGATGCCCCGTATCCGCGCCTGACCAGCAAGAGGACGGTAAAACCCTCCTGTGCAAATGCCTTGCACAGATCTGCATAATTGGAAACCTCGTTCGGATTCACACTGGGCGATTTGCCGTTTCTGCCATGGTTCATGATGATCACGGGATGAGCAGCATTGTCGTCTGGTCTGTAAATCATGCCCTCAAGCTTGTAATCCCTTTCATCTATTCTGGCGTTGAAAAAGATGTGTTCTTGTTTTATCTGAATGACATCCTGGGCATGAATGATTTGAACTGCCAGAAATGCAAAGGACAAAAGGAATAATTTGGCAGCATTCATTATCTTCACTCCTTGTTTGACTGTGGTTGCAACATCATCATCGCAGTGTCTCCATCAGAATCTGCGCCTGGACGGGATTCGTCGCCTCTTGCAGTACTTCTATTTCTCCATCAGTCTTCCGGATAACCGAAGATTCGCCCTCCCAGAAAAACTCAAGGAAGCTTCCTACAAGACAGACTGTGATCCCATAGGGTATGTTGGTATCTTTCAGACGTGCTGGCATAAATTGAGTAAAGCTGTCCTCCACTGTGTAGGTGAACACTTCTCCGTTGGCCTTGATGTCTATCCAGATGTCAGTTTCGCGGAAATCCTTACCGTTATAGTGTGATGACCAGATTGGCTCTAATGAGTCGCGGCAGATTGTAAGCACCATCCGCCGGCCGGCACATGAAAAACCAACAGCCTTGCTGATTTCGCCGGGGGTGATCTGGAACAGGTCCCTTTCCATAGGCGTCAGAAAGACCTTGTCCTGTGTGTAGATGACATCTCCGCCAGGACCAAAGACCATGGCGCGGTTTTTGAGTTTTTCTCCCTCAGCTGAAAAATAGGTTCCTGCAATGATTGTGGTTCTGTATTGCCGCGCCAGCGATCCGAAGATGCGCTTCATCTTTGCCTCAACGTAGCCACTCTCTGCAAGAAACAGTGATTTAAAATCATTGAAAACGGGGGAGGGCGTGGCGGCATCTTGCGCAGGCATGGACTTGATTGCGCCAAAGGCCTCAGTGGTGGTTTTTTTTCCGCGCAGGACTTGGCCAAAGGGAGAGAGCGCCAGAAACACTGAAGTATATTCAGGGAATATGACAAGGTCCTGATTCCCCTCTGAAAAACATTGTGAAAGGATATCTGATATGCGGGATTCAAATTGTCCCG
>RPPD01000067.1 GCA_003818675.1 Spirochaetaceae bacterium | reverse complement strand
CGATGTCTCCAGTGCAGATTCCAAGGGCTTCACCGATGTGCCCTGGATCCGATAAATTGTCAGCCGCGCATTGCCTCGCGTACTGGATGTGCATCGTGGGCATGCCGCGGCGCACAAAGTCGCGGTCCATGATGTCGTCATGAATCAGCAGCGCGGACTGGAAGAGTTCGAGTGAGGTGGCTGTCAAAAGCGCCGCTGCATCCTGTGTTCCGTTCCATAAATCATGACCGAGCATTACAAGTCCGCCGCGCAGCATTTTCCCGCGGATTGCGTACTGGAAGATTCGCGCCAAAGTTTCAGTACCGAACCTTCCAGTTTCCGCAAAAGACTTATTCTGTGTGTTTATGAAGCTCTCCATGACGCCCAGTATTTTTTCTTTTTTGTCTGCAAAGTATTCCTGCATTCCTGGGATAATAACACAATTGCGATTTCTGGCAAAGTGCATTATATTTCATACCATGATAGTGCTTGATGAATATCGCGCAGAACTCAAAAAGGACGTCCACTGGTTTGAGGACCGCATACTGAAGCGCTTCCTGCGCTACGTCGCGTTTCCCACAACATCAAACAGGCAGGCTACGGAGATCCCGTCGACGCCTGGCCAGCGCGTATTCGCCGAAGCCCTTGCCGCAGAACTGCGCTCACTTGGGATTTCACAGGTTGAGGTGGATGACCATTCCTATGTATACTCGTGTCTTCCTGCCTCTGAAGGACTTTCGCGCAAGGTGCCCCCTTTGGGACTTGTTGCGCACCTGGACACGGCCTCGGACGCGCCAGGCGAGAACGTAAAACCACGTGTGCATGAACACTATGACGGAAAACCCATAGTACTTGAGGCAGGCGTGGTGCTGCATCCGCAAGACTCGCCGCAGCTTTTAAGCTACAAGGGCAGAACCATCATCACCTCTGATGGCACAACGCTTCTTGGCTCGGACGACAAGGCCGGCATTGCGGAGATAATAACGGCATTTGAATATTTTACTCTGCACCCGGATGAGCCGCACGGCAAACTGGAACTTGTCTTCACTCCAGACGAGGAGACTGGACGCGGCACAAATGAGTTTCCGCGGGACAAACTCGCTTCCAGTTTCTGTCTGACATTGGACGGGGGCGGGGATGGCACCATTGAGGCCGAGTGCTTTGACGCATATAACGTGAACGTAACCATAAAGGGCAAGAGCATCCACCTGGGAGATGCCAGGGGAAGGCTTGTGAATGCCGTGACGCTACTGGGGGAGTTACTCTCAATGCTCCCTGCGGCCGAGAGCCCGGAGGCCACAGACGGTCGCTACGGTTATTACGCACCTATAGAAGCAACTTCAACAATAGAGGAGGCTACAGTCTCCATTCTAATCCGCGATTTTGAGGAGCGCGAGTGCCTGCGCAGGGTCAAGGCAATAAAGGCATGCGCCAAGGCGCTTGAGACATTATACCCGGGTGCGGTCTGCAATGTGAAATCGGAGAAGCAGTATTCCAACATGTTTCCATATATAAAAAAGGAAAAACGTGCTTTCGCGCTTATAAAGGAAGCCATACAAATGTCAGGCATCGCACCAAGGGAGACCATAATCAGGGGTGGCACTGACGGGGCCAGGCTTTCGGAAACAGGAATTCCCACGCCCAACCTGTTTGACGGCGGATTCAACTACCATTCCAGAAAGGAATGGGCAGCCCTGGACGCCATGGTCAGGGCTTGCAGGACAGTGATTTGCCTGGCGCAGCTCTGGACGCGGGATTGATCAACTCGGGATTGATCATAAGTTGTCCTGGATTGAAAAAGGAGGAGTTATGGGAACAGAATGGATTACATACAGGGGACAGTAGATTCTCCACATCAAGTATTCCGGATTATCCCACGATGACCAGCTGAAGCTGATCCATGAGGCTGCGGAGATTATTATCGCGGCAAATCCGCGTACCCCCTTCAAGACAATTGAAGAAGCAAAGGAATGGCTGGTCTCATAGCATTGGTCGTTCTGCGCATCTCACGCTTCTACGCTGTGCCGTGCGTCACGCTTCTACGCGTGCCGCGGGCATCACTTCATGCAGAAGACGGTAAAATTTCATGCGTGCGTCCACCAGGGGCTTGAGCCTGTCCGCAAGACAAACGCACCCTATGTAACGGTTCCCTGCCATAAGCGGACATACAAGTACATAATGGCTTTTCTCACGAAGGACCTCGGGTTCCTTGAGTGTTTCGGCACGCTCCACCAAAGCATGATCAACCGCGGGATCAAGCGGGAAATGCGAACCCATGGCAATTCGGTCTGCCTGGTTTTTTATTTTCTTTTCCTTTTTGGCAATCAGAACCCAGCTTCCTGATTTCTCAACCATCTGGAGCATTTTGGGCAGGATTGTAAAAATATCACGCCGCGAAGCGCTCTTTAATAGCTGCTTTGTGAGAGTGTGTATGATGATCAGCTCCTGCCGTTCGTGTTCCATAATCTGGAACTGTGTGGAGATCTCACCAGGAGGTGCAGTGTGGTTGCGCATGGCCCTTTTCACGGACTGCGACTCAAAAAACTCCTCAAAGGTCAGAAGCTTGAATGAGTAGAACTCGTCCTGTTTTTCAAACAAGGACTCGTAGCTGGAGCGGGGGTCCTGGATGTTTTTTGAAGCTGTAATCTTTATTTTTTTGCCATTTCCATTGCCAGAGATTTCACCGTCCGCTGTCTGGAAAAACTTCTTTTTGAGCCACTGGATGAACATGTCGCGCGAGGCGGAAATGGGCTCAGGTTTATCGTCCTTGACAGCATCCTTCTTGCCGGACGTGTCAAGCCAGAGCTTGAAGAGGTCTGGAAGGTTCTTGAGATTCTCAAGGCGCTTTTCAGGCTTTGGCTCAAGCGAGCGGGATACAAACTGTACAAGCGAGAATGGAAGCAGGGGATTTATGGACGCGAGCGGAGTGTAATCGCTGTTCTGCTTCAGACGGAGCATGGACTGTTCTTCCCTGGCTTCAAAAGGAAGCTTGCCTGCGGCCAGTAAATAGGTGATGATGCCGAGGGAGTAAATGTCCGATGTACGATCAAGCTGTTTTTTACGGATCTGCTCCGGAGACATGAACTCTATCATGCAGTAATCAGGATGCATGATTCCAAAATTGCCGATTTTGATCTCACCATCACGCGTTATAATGATATTGTCCGGCCGCAGGTCCGTGTGAAAGAGGGTCTGGCTATGGAGGGTTGAGAGTACGCGTGCAGTCTCCAAAACTATGAACGAAATGATCGGGTGTGGAATGGATTTGGACTTTTCCATTATGTCGGTGAGCGAGACTCCGCCCTCGATATCATAGATGATGAAAAAGGTGTTGTAGACCTTCACGACATCTATGGGCTTGATGATGAAGTCAGAGGCAAAGTTGGCTATCACCTTGAGTTTGCTTAAGAGTCGTTCCACGTACTTGGGATCATGGGCAAAGAGATGGGGGATCAGCTGGATCAACACGGGCCTTTTGAGTATGGAGTGTTCCCCGTAAAAGCGCACTTCTTTCTCGTTCCTGGAGGCTTCACCAAGAATTGTATAGCTTCCAATGTCACGCTCGTAGCCAGAGATACCGCGGCTTGCCAGTCGCTCGGCAAGAATATTGGTTATCACCGTGGCCAGAAGCGGATAGGCGTCAAGGCAGTGGAAAAAGTCATTTCTTTCTATATAAACAACCATGGCTGATTCGCCAACGGGGAATGCGTGTTCGACTTTTGATTTCCTGCCAAATAGCACTGTCTCGCAGAAATATTCGCCTGGCAACAGTTCCTGTTCCACATTGTGCAGGTAGTGGATTTTTACTTTCCCGCTTACGATCATGAAAAATGCATCATCCGGAGTGTTGCCCGCAACTGCCGGGTCAGCACGTGTGATGCGTTTTTCCTTGAAAAAGGGCGCAATGGATTTGAGGATACGGTTTGGAATATAGGCAAACAGGGAACTGTTTTTGAGCGCTTTTTCCGAGTTCATGATTAGTCCTTTTTCAGCAGATACATCCCCGTGTCCTGGGGAATGGGTTTTTTAAGCTGGTATCCCAAGGGATGCCTCAAAAAGTGGATATAAAGCAGGTTGCGCAGACAGTAGACCAAAAACAGGATCGTGACGAGCAAACAGACCGCGCTGGCGATCGCGAAACTGTATGCGGAATGTGTATCAAGAACAAATGCACAGACGCCAGAAAGGATAATGTTCAGACCAAAGAAGAGTGCATAAAGCCAGAGAACCTGTTTCTGGAAATCCATATAGTAGAGCAGTATGCATCCCAGGGTGAACATTATGTAGAGCGCATTCCCCCATGCCGCTGTCCGAAAGACGCCTATGTTGTCAAGGGAAAGACCCAGGATTGAAAACAGGTGTGTCGCGAAATAACTGCAGAGAAACACGGAAACGAGCAGTATCTGAAGAGTGGTGTACGTGGTGTTAAGCAGGTTATGGAGAAAGCCCGTGGCCTCGCGCTCAATTTTATCTGCAGTTTCCCGTTTCCAGATCTGTTCGTAAAACCTTCTGTAATACCTGGAGATGGTTTTTTCACCGAAGACAAAGAAGTATAAAAAGGCCGGCATGGCAGTGCAGAATGCGAGGAAAAAACCGATGTTGTAGTCATGCGCTATGGGGTACATGGCCGAGGCAGTGCCTGGAGCTGTGGCCCAGTAGATGATCTTGTCCATCAGAAATCCCGTGGTGCAGAAAAAGCCGATGGCAATGGCCACTGGATCCTTGACCGTAAAGCGGAATGAAGAGAGATTCACCCTGTACAGGTGGGTAGCTTCATGGAACGAGATATACCACTGGATGAAAAAGACCAGCATCTGGGCAGTTGTGAGCGCGAGTATGAATCCTGAGGAACCGAAAAGTGCTTTCCCTGCCATCCCTGCCAGCGGAACCAGTACTGAAAGTCCAAAAAAGACTGCTGACAAAAGCGGGAAGTATTTAAGCGAGGCCTGTACCATGAACAGCAGCTGCGAGCATGTAAAGAGTATGAAAAATAAAATTGAGAATATCTTGTAGCTGACAGGAAGGCCTGAGGGGAGAAAGATACCAGCGCCAAAGCCAAAGGCAATAAGCGCCACCAAAATAAGTTGTCCCACCAGGGAGGCGCGGAAGAGGTGCGGAGCGATCGAAGGTTTCTGGAACATGATATATTTCAACAGGGGAAGGCTTAATGTTCCCGAGATAAAAAGCGCCCCCGTGAATGCGTACATGAGTGTGCCGTAGTTTATATCAGTCTCTGTTTCGCTTTTGAAGATATAGGAAATAAATCCCGCAAGTGCAAAGCAGAGGAAAAGCAGGAGCCAGGGGCTGGAGATATAAATCGATGTCTCCAGATATTTTTTTTCAAGGAGCGGGTTGGTGACTCTTTTTTCTATAGTCGTTAAGTGGAAGGTTATTTCTCTCATTCCGTTCTGTTCCTGTCTCCTTTTGGTGTCCTACATGTAATTTTTGTAAAGCGATTCATATGTCTTGAATCCTGTCTGTCGTGAATAATATGTCTCAAAGCGGCGGGATGCGATCCTGGACATTTCGCGGCCCAGCTTGCGGTCGCGCAGCACCACTCCCACAGCGTGTGCAATTTCCTGCGGGCTTCCCGCGTTGATGAAGAACCCGCATTCGCCCAGTGCGCGGTCTTCCTCTGAATGGCCCTGAATGACGCGGCGATAGAGCGGCTCGTCAACCGCAACTATTGGTTTACCCAATTGCAGCGAAGAGAGGAGGAGCTGTTCCCCCGAGCCATTGCACGGTGAGAAGACTACGATGTCACATTCGCCCAAAGCGCGCTGTTGATCAGCAAGGCCACCCTGGACTATTTCCATTGTAAAGTTCATTCCGAGCGAGTTTTTCAGGTCAATGCATTCGCGTAAATAGAAAGGATTGGGCTTGCCCAAAGAGAGAATCTTGAACCTGATTTCCCGCTGGTCATCCGCTATGAGTTTGCCAGCCTTGATGGATGTCTTGATGTCCCCATGCGGAGTAATTTCTCCAGCGAGCCCGATGGAAAGTTTCGTGCGCGCACCAGGCGCGCGGATTTCCTTCTGAGGGTAAGAGGTTGAAAGCGGAACAAATACATACTTGTGGCGCAGACCTTCATCAGGAAAAAGCACTTGCGGATTTCTGTTGTGGATGATGATGAAATCCGCATAGAAACTGGATAAGTAATGGAAGAGCTTGGTTGAAGCATTGTGCGTTTTTTTGTATACGTCAAAAGTGGAAGGTGAAAGTGATGACCTGGGTGAATGACCGTTTGAGTCTATTGTAAAAGTCTCCAGCTTCAGATTTTCCATGAGTGGTGTATTTTCATTGATGTCAAAGACAACATGAGATCTGTAGCGCATCTTGGCCACGATTCCTGCGCAGGCGGCATATCGGGGGGAGAGGACATGATAGACCTTGGCCATGGGGATCCTGGCGTGCATGATCTGGAAAAAGGGGAGCTGTGAGGTCCGCCAGATCCAGACATAGTCAATCAACGGAATGTGGCGTGCATATTTTTTATACTGGGACATCATCAAGTCCCAGAATTTCCTGGAATTGATGATGTCCGCGTAGCTTATGACACGGTTTGCATCAACTGCCAGGGACTGGACAGCTGATTCAAAATACCGCGTTTTTTCCTCAAGAGGGGCGTTGTACAGGGATTCAAGCAGATTCCAAAAGTTTTTGCGTTCGCGTCTGCGGGGGCATGGGCCTTTCAGTACATTCTCCTCGCTGACTATAAATTGGACATACTCATGGATATTGGATGGAATTTCTCCCAGAAGCGAGTTAAGTGAACTCTGCTTGCGTGTGATTGAGAGTACTGCGAATTTGGTATTGGGCATGGACTGAACGAGGTTCTGGATCTCGCGTGTAAGTCCCGACTGGAGGGTGTCGCCAGAATTTTCTATTATCAGGCATACATCATGCATACTGGCACCACATCTCCGCCAGCTCCCTGACGGCGCTGGAATTTTTAACCGCGGTTTTCGCGCGTTTCGCAACCTGGGCGAGCAGTTTGAAATTCTTTCTCCTGAAACAGCACTCCATGAGTCTGGCGTGGGCCATGCTGTTGCCGGAATCAAGCGAAATGATTTCCTCACAGAAACTCATGCAGCTTGTATATGCACCGAGCAGGAAATGTATATTCATGATTTTTTCCAGAAGTGTGCATTCCTGGCCGCGTATTTCAACAAGTGCTTCATAGAGTTTGCGGGCTTCGTCAAGGTAATGCCCGGTTTCATATTTATCAAGCGCGAGACGCGAGGCATATTCGTAGAGTACATCCGCGCATTCAATCATTACAGACTCGTCTTTGGGTTTTTCCAATAGCGACTTCTGCAAAACCGCTATTCGCTCTGTATAACCTGCTGTCTCTGCCTCGTAGTCGTCAGCGGTGACATAGTCATTATCCTGTCCATCATCAGGGCCACGGCCTGAAGGCAGCATCCGGATTCTTCGCAAGGGGGCGGCCGGTATTGTCGGGAGTTCTATATACTCAATGACCGTGTCCATGGCGAGCTTGTTTTTTTCATCGTCAAGACCCGACTCATCATGAGAAAAACCCTTGATGACAGTGTGGTCTACCTTTTTTAAAATGAAGAGGTAGAAGAGGAGTCCTGCCATTCCGGCAATCGGGAAAAAGAATGCAAAGAGGAAACAGAGCTCACGTGTAAATTGTATTTCAGAGAGACGGGGGTCAAGACCTTTGGTGAAAAAATAAACGCCCCAAAGGTGCGTAAGGATTGCGAAGGTCAACGGAATATTCCATTGCTCTGAAAGAACAAGAATGAAGAACGCAGCAAGTTCAATGGAAATTCCCAGCAATGTCTTTTTCATATTATTACTGCAGGGAAATTTTCTTTCCCACCTCTTTGGCGATGTCCGTATATGATGCCCCAAAATCAAAAACGCCTGAAAACTGGCTGGAGAGGGAGTCAAGCACGCGGTTGTAGTAGAGCGTCTGACTGCGGCCTTCGACCTTGTGCTTGAGCGCCTCAAAGGCAAAAATATTGCCGAGGCATAAAGAAGCCCAGTCCGAAACAATTGCCGCCATGCGCAGTGTCACTGGCGAGTAGCGGAGAAATGGTATGGCCTCCATCCAGACAACTCCAGCGGAATCCCCGTCCTTGCCTATGAAAAGCGGGGCGGAAATGAATACGGGATTGGCAATGCGTTTGCCGTTTTCATGAAAATCCTGAACAGAGAAAACCTTTTTTTCTTCAATTGTGTGTTTTAATATGCGCTGATTTGGTGCGGGGATTTCGTTTGACTTGTAACCGCGGCAGGCGCAGAGAATAAGCCTGTCTCCCTGTCTCATATAGACTGCGCATTTTCCCGATTCAACAAGCTCCTCGCAGGTTTCAAGCAGGGCTTCCTGGAAATCTTTCAACGAGAGTGTGCTCATGCGGCTGGCAACAGAGTAGAGCATGGAGACCACTTCCCTGTTGGTCATGGCCTTGCGCTTGTATACGCTGTTGCGTTCGTGAAGGATGTTCAGCTCGGTATGAAGGTTGTCTATCTGGAGCGCAGTTTCCTTTT